>JAFGFZ010000179.1 GCA_016930815.1 Pirellulales bacterium
GTATAAGCAATATGTCTGCTTCGCCTTCCTTCGCAACCTTGTCCTCGCCTCGCCAAAATCGGCAATTTATTTTCTTACGAGGCCTAATCTTCCGTCGGTTTCCAGAAGCGGGGCAAGTATCCGTATTCCGGATCCCGTTCGACGACCGGCGCGTTGGTCAGCTTATGGGGCACGGTGGATACGTAGCCGGAGATCCCCTGGGCGATGTCGGAGACCTCGATCATGAATGCGTCGGGCACCTTGCCGTGGATGCTGGTTTCGTAGTAGTCACCTCTGTTCCACATGAGGTAATGGTACCACATCACGTCACGCCACGTTGGATTATCACTATAGGCAATCCACAAGTTCACGACCTTGACCTTAGCACCGCCGTTAACTTTGGCGCGAAAGTGCGTGCGATTGTCTTTTCGTTCGTGCGTCACGTCGGAAATGCGGCTGAGTGGACGGTTATCGAACGTGTGGGCGACCCACATGAGAAAATCCATGTACTGCACCGGGTGGTAGGTCGCATGAACGTAGTTCGGGATCATTTCAACCGTCAAGGGACACTGCAATTGTTTTTCCATCAAAGCGACGTTGAACATCTTGTAGCCGCCTTCGTTGGTGACGCCGAGGTAGAAAACGGGCACATGGACCTGCTCCTGGAAGAACGGATAGTAGAACGATAGATTCGGATGGATCTGATCGGGCGTATAGACTCCTTCGTTGCCCATGATGATCGCCGAGGCGACGCGGCTGTCCATGGCGGCGGCAACCGGGGCGCTTCGGCCGCGTTTGGAGTGACCGCCGAGGACTGCCTTGACGGTATCAAGTCCAAGGAATTCCTGGAACGCATTCATGGCCTGAATGTAGACGACTGCCAACTGGCAGTTCATGTTGTAGTAGCCCTTACCAGTTTCCTTACGGAGCTGGCCAAGAATGCGAATGTCACTTTCGATGCAGCCGCCATCTTCGTACTCGCCCGGATTGGCCAATACCATGGTCGGATAGCCGGTGCGTGCCGCAATCGGTTCACCGTAGTTGGCGATCTCGTGCTCCATCACCTCGCCTCCGCCGCCCCCGAAGATCACCACCTTGCCTTGGCGCTCGGGTGTCCAATTCCGCGAGTTGTCCGCGGGCATGAGGATGACGCACGGATGGCCCCACTTCTTGCCGCCAATCCGCTGGCTCCAGAAATGGGCCGTCACCTTGCGGAGTTTCAGGGCCGGATCCGTGTCGCTGGTGACGATCTCGTCGGACTTGATCGTCCATTCACGCGGGATGACGTGTTCCTTTTCGAGGATGGGCCAAATCTCGCGAGGTTTCGGGATTGTCTTCGCCGCTTCACTGAAATCGGTCAAGTTTTCAGCGGTTGGTGAGCCGGCAAAGACGTCAGGTATCATGAGATAGAACCAGCAAAGCATGAGTATGAGGATTCGAGATATCCGTCCGAAAAAATGACAAGTCATCGAAGAACCTCCTTCACTTGGGATACACGTCAATAATCGTTGTCTACTGGCAGGGAAGGGCCTATGCCTTGAAAGATGCATCAATGAACGTTTCCCGATCATGTTTTTCGCTGGCGTGCCTCGAATGCTGCGTATTTGTAAATATAAATGCATTTCTCTGATAGCGGAATATACCGTAGCCTGGGACAATGCATGATTTGCAGCTAATAGACAAAGTTTAGAGAAATTGGCTAGCCCGCATATTGCATGAATTTCGAATGTATCTTACGAAGTCATTTGATGATCTGAACTCGAGAGCATTTCCAATTGGTGAACCGTGTCTGGGGCAGTTGGCGGCATCTTGATTTCGCTCGTCTTGCCGTCACAATGAGGAAGATTTCCCAACTGGTCTTAAAAAGAGGAGTCTATTCGTGAAACATTCACTCGGCGCCAAGACGTTGATTTATCCCACGCCAACTTGGATCATCGGATCGTACGACCAACAGGCCAAACCCAATGGCATGACCGCGGCTTGGGGAGGCATCTGCTGCTCCGATCCGCCCTGCGTTGCCGTCTCCCTGCGAAAAGCTACGTACAGTTATGGCAACCTCATGGAACGTCAAGCTTTTACGATAAGCGTTCCCACCGAGAGCCAAGCGGAAAAGGCGGACTATTTCGGTTTGGTCAGTGGCCGCGACACGGACAAGTTTGCCGCCACGGGATGGACACCCATTCGCAGCGATCTAGTCGATGCACCGTATATCCAGGAGTGCCCGCTAGTGCTCGAATGCAAGATCCTGCAAGTCAATGAGTTGGGACTGCACACCCAATTCGTCGGGCAGATTCTCGACGTGAAGGCTGAGGCAGAAATGCTGGATGCCACTGGAATGCCAGACATCCAGAAAATTCTCCCGATCGTCTTTTCACCCGGCAACCGAGTCTATTATGGCGTTGGGGCCTCGCTGGGCCATGCCTTCGAAATCGGCAAGGGAATCTGACGTCGTCATCTTCCCCAGATTATTTTGGCCTCACGGAGCCGCGAAGACACAGAGTTGAGGATCGTAAATCAGTTCCGTTCGATTTCCACGATGCTTTTGCCTTGTATTGGTATCGTTAAAAGACCGGATTCACTGGATTGAAACGAATTGCTGACTTGATTCGTGGACCATTCAGTGCATCGCACCATTCGTGGCGCCCCATCAAGACCAGAGATCAATAGGGTGCAGGGGATCTGGGAAATTCCCTCGATAGTGAAACGAATCCGGTCTTGATTTTCCTGGATATCGCTGATTCCACATGGGGCATGCAGGAACCACGGTCGCGTTTTGAGTTTTTTCATATAGTAAAGTGGCGGCTGCCCAAACGCTTGGGGCGCATGGGCTCCGACCGTACCCGGATTGATCGCCGGGCCATCACGGACCTGTTGTCGAAGATGAAAAAAGTCCGGTAGCAATCCTTGGCGTTGGGGATCACTTTGCGGCCAGGTCATCTGCAGTCCGGTCCTTGTGATGCCCGTAGCCAGTTGTCGCCATGGGCCGGAGTCATCATGGTCGGCAAGCAAATGAAGCGCCGAACCGTAGACCAATCCGCACCATTGGACTGGTTGACCGAACCAGACCGGGGCGACCCAATTCGTAGCGCCCAGGACCGCGATCGTGGCGTAGGGGCCGACCGGACCATCGGTGGGTCGAACGAGGTATACGAATGGCACACCGGTCCAAGCCCAGTACCGGGCTTGTTCCAGATAGGCCTGCTCGTCGCTCAGAAGATAACCGTAGACATACGCGCGAATCATGTGCGCGGAAGCAAGGATATCCGGCGTATGCAGTGGAATTTCCCAGGTCTGCGCGCCGCGTGGCACGGTGTTGGCATACAGGCCCGTTTGCTTCTCCAAAAGAGCCAGCCCTTCTGCGATGAGCTTCTTGTCGCCGCATAGGGTGGCCGCTTCGAGGATGTCGGCGACGAAACGCCCGCCCAGTCCGTTTGCGTGATCGGCAAAATGGGTACTGGCATAATCGGGCTGGCCGTTCGTAGATCGGAAAAGGATCCGGCCCTGATCATCGAACTGCCGCAATTGAGCCAGTGCCCGGTCTTTGCGGATTCGGACATATTCCTCGACACGACCAAATAACAGCGGCGGAACTGGCAAATGCACATGTGAAACGGAACTGGAAAAGGGATCCCCGGGAGGAAGCTGTTTTAGCGTTTGATCCACTCCCTTTTTAAGTCTTTCGGCAAGGACTCGATCCGGAGTGTTGGAAGCCAGCCAGTGCATGAACATGGCTGCATCGGCCGCCGGGGCCGGTCCAAAACTGTTGCCCCAGACAGCATGGCGAAATCGCCAGTCGCGATTGGCTGCCGAATCCAACCAGCCATGGGCCAACAATTCCACCGCACGATCCAAACCACCCTCAAACTCCGGCAAATCGGGCAATCCTTGAAGCCGGACATACTGCTGCACGGCCGGGATGATGCTGTCTCCACGACCCGCGATGATCCGCGCCCGGACGGCGATGGGTTGATCCGCTGGAATGTGGATCGGCGAATGGGCCATCGGATCGTTCGGAAAACGAAGATTTCCAATGCCGGGACCTGACAGCCACATGGCATGGGCACCCGATTGGAAGACAGTATCGGGAGAATCAAATCCGGCCGCGACCCAATCCGATGGTTCCCAAATCAAGCCGATATAATATCCATCCTGCTCGATCGCCATCAATGGGAAGGTGATCTTAACTCGATCTGGAATACGGCGAACATGATCCGGTCCGTTGATATCTGCGATGCTGCTGGAGGATTCATTCGCCAGATACTCCAGGCCAGCGAACAGCCCCTGGTGTTTCTCTTGACCGCACGAGCCAGCTCCGGGGAATAAGGTAATCCACGGGAGGAGGACAACATCACGATCCCGATTCACTTGAATCGTGGTTTCCACCTCGAAGGCATCCCAACCCGCCAGCGGCATCCATAACCGACTGATTTTCCACGTTGCCCCTTGCGTATCCGACATCAAGGCCGATTCCAACAGGCCTTGCTTCTCCGGTCCAACGGAAACGGAGGCCGCGTTGATCTTGAGCCATTCCGTCTGCTCATCCAACTGGATGCCGATCATCTCTCCGGTATAACCGGTAGCCATGTCTCGCCCGTGAACCTGTATAGTGTAATTTCCCCACATACCGCCGAAATGGTGGAGTACCAACGGGCCAGCTTCACTCGTGACAGCTCGCTTGGATCCGGCTTGGATCCTCGGGGGCTGGAAATTAGGTCTTTCCGGTCTGGGCAATGCTTCGACACGGATGAACTGGACGATGGTCCAATCCTCGCCGTGACAGGGATCAAGACGGAACCGCGTCCCTGGCCCCATGGAATCGCCGATTAGCACCACGGAATCATGCCATTGATTGTCTTGAAACAGGGCGAAATTCCGCACTCGTTCGGCGACAAACGAAGGTCCATAAAAGATCTGCCCCGAACCACCGGCCTTGGATCGGATTCGCAAAGTCAGCCTGACAAGAGATCCTTCGGGGATGTCAATCGCGGGACCCTCGATCCACGGATCCGGACCTGTGGATTGGATGATGAGTCCTTCGGGAGTGCATTGGATCGGTGCAACCTGCGCGTTGCCACTCCAGCCATGGGTTGTTCCCTGCCGGAAGTCCCATTCAATCATTGTGCGGGCCTGTAATTCTCCGAATCCGCCGGATACAAGGCAGAAGAGAACCATGAAACGAATTGTGATTTTAGGCATTCTATTTTCACCTGGTCCTTGGAAAGAGGAGTCGGACGGGATAACATATCGTGGTTTATGGATCCGGACGAAAGGGCACATACCTCCAGGTTGCAGCACACTCCATGAAGACATCCGCCTCGAATCCGCCCCGCGGAAGCGTTCTACGGAGGGCTGCACAGTCATTGAATCCTGGGCATCGAGCGATTCCCGCCAAATGCCGGGCTCCCGTTGGTCGCCCTGGCTCATTTGCGGCGCAGGGCTCGATAAATCACCAAATCTACCGCTTGAGAGTGCCGAGAACTAGCCTGGGAATTGTTCTGTTTTTCCTCTTTGCGGCGGGATTGCTTGCCGGCCAGCCGGGCCGGGAGTATCCCCGCACATGGCCTCAAGCGTACTCAGTCGAACGGGACGAGGCCGGAGGTGTTCTGATCCTCCGGACACCCTACTACACCGTGGAGCAGGATCTGACGAAAGGCGGGGCGATCCGACGCATTGCATTGACCCACGGAAAAGCAGCCAACCTGCTGGTCCATCCCATCGAGGTTCGCATCCAAGACGAACGTGGGAACGTGCTGACCGACTTGCAAGATCCAGCCCCGCACGTCACGCACCACCAAGATGGCTTGAATGTGATTGTGTCGGTGGAGAGCGCCCTGAAGGACCAGGCCGGCCAAACGTCGGGGATTCGGGTCAAGTCCACCCTCCAGTACCGTTGGGGATATATTAAGATTCGGAAGGAGTTTCTGGCTCCCCCTGGCATGCGAGTTCGCGAAGTATGCCCATTCTCCACCGTTCTGGCTCCAAGCCTTTCCAGCTACGGCTATCGCGAGGGAATCACGGAGGAAGAAGGCGCCCCTCCGTTTTCATTCGGAAGCAACCGCTGGGGGAAGATATGTCCCGACTCTTCGCCGGATCAGCCGCTCCAGATGCGCTATCCACCGCGGTCGATGCTCTTCGCCGACGCTGGGGTGGAAGGCTTGGAGTGGTTTGCAGGCTCCGAACTCTCGCAATGGGATCTGCAGCTCACGTGCCGCCGGGGTCAGGGCCAGTGCCTGTTCCGGCCCCAGTTGCTACCGCCCGGCTTGGCAATTTCCATCTCCCCATTTTGGAGTCCAGACGCAGCGGTCCCTTTTCCGAGTGAATGCGTCTTTGACTTTCATGTGGCCTTTCCGATTCTCGACGGGCGTGCGAAAAGGCCTTGGCTGCATACGACATTCAACCGGAACCGGGGTGATTGGGTATCCACCGAAACGATCCAGCGCTGGGCCGAGAGGGGTATTCAGACGGTCCACTGCCACAACGACGGAGATTATTTTAGCGACGGCCTCTTCTGGCGTGATGGCTCCTACCCGCCATACCCCGACATGGATCGCTACAACCAGGTTCTTACGGAATGCCGGCGTTCCGGGATTCGGACCGCGACCTACTTTTCAAACAAGGAGCTGCATCCGAGCACTGAGGCGTTCCAGGAACACGGCATCCAGTGGGGTCGTTATGACCGAAAAGGAAACCTTCAGCACAACTACTTCCGCCCCGATTGCGAATTCGGGGCTCAGATGTGCCTCCGGTCCGGCTGGCTCGACTTCTTGAAGTCTTCCATTGACCGAGTGCTCAAAAACCACCCGCTGGATGGCGTCTATTATGACTGGAATGTTGCCCTGTTCTGCTGCAATCCGTGGCACGAGTCGAATCGAGACGGCACCGCGTTGTCCCGAGGCCATTGGGACATGGACGAGTTGCTGGATCTCATGGAATGGACTCGGAATCGCGTGGGTCCGGACGGCCTTGTGATCATCCACAACACAACGACTCCGATGTTTGCTACCGAGAATTTCGCCGATTTCGTCGTTGCGACGGAATGGGGCTACGAGAAATGGATGGACCGGGCTCCGAACCTGCAAGATTTGCCACTGGAATGGTCGCTGGCGGGCGCCGTTTCCCGCGGGGTGATCAGCTATGGCGTGCTCGATAACACGGCCCCCCGGCGGCTCCATCGGCTTTTCGCGATCGAGGCATTCCTGGGCGGAGTAACACCTTGGCCAGCCACTGAGGAAACCTTCGCATTGCTTCCTTTCTTGAAGCCGCTGGGTGATATCGAATCCTATCGTTTCGCCGACTGGCGTCACCAAGCAGCCACGCTGTCCGATCCGAGGTGTGCCTCGGCCGTTTATAGCCGCCCCGCGGAGGCCTATCTGCTCCTGGCGAACCTGGATCAGAATCCGCGCGAAGTCACGTGCGTGCTGCATCCGGACAAGCTGCCGTACCCGCTGGCTGGTCCGGTATCGGCCACTTGGTTGGCCGTGTCATCCGATTCGTCGGGAACTCAAGGCCAGCAGGAACGATCCAAGCTGGATGGCCGCCAGTTGGTCGGGGAAGGGATCCAGATCACCATTCCGGGAGATGGTGCGATTCTGGTTCGAGTCGGGTCTTGAACTTCACTTCATGAACTTGCCCCGCCTTGAGCTCGATCTTCACGGGGCCATCGATTTCCTGGCCTTCCGGGGCGCGGAGGGTATGGCAGCCGTCGACGGTGGCATTCAGGACGGCTCTTGTCGCGCGGCCGTCATGCCATTGGAGATCAACTTCTAAGCCGCCGCGGGCTCGTAGTCCGCGGGCGCTGCCGTTGGGCCAGGCGTCGGGGAGTGCGGGCAAGAGATGGACCTGGCCCATGTGCGATTGCAGCAGCATCTCGCAGACACCCGCCGCATAACCGAAGTTCCCATCGATTTGAAATGGGGGATGCGTGTTGAATAGATTGTCGTAGATCATGCTCCGCAACATGCTACGCAAAATACGGTAGGACCGGTTGCCATCGTGAAGCCTGGCCCAAATGGAAATTTTCCACGCCCGGCTCCAGCCAGTCGATGTATCGTTTCGGGCATTCATCGATACCTTGGCTGCCTCGGCCAGCTCGGGCGTGGTGATCGGCGAAATTTGCCGACCCGGGTAGACGGCAATCATATGGGACAGGTGCCGGTGCTCGTCCTTGGGATCGTCCCGGTCGACCATCCATTCCTGCAACTGCCCCCAGGAACCAATCCTCGGGCCGAGAAGTCGTCCGCGCATCGAAGCCGCTTTTTCACGGAAAGGTTCATCCGTGTCCAGTATCTCCGACGCCTCGATGAAATTGGTGAATAGGTCCCAGACCAGCTGCTGATCGAACGACACCCCATCTTCCTGGGGCCCATGTTCGGGTGAGAAACCGTCGGGCGAAACGAGTGTGCCGTCGGGCAGTTTCTTCAAGTGATCTTCCCAGAACTCGCAGAGGTCCTTCATGATCGGATAGGCCCGCTCGGATAGATAATGTTCGTCGCGTGTGAAGGCATAGTGATCCCAGAGGTTTTGGGCGACCCAAGCCGCATCGCCCTTGGACCATTTCCAAGTCGATCCCCCGAAAATCCCATTCTCAGCGTGCGTGATCCAGCCTCGCGTTCCGAATGCCGCCGTCGTTTCATCACGGCGAACGTCACGGATCGAATAGAACCAATCGGCCAGCGGTTCGAAGCACTCCGACAGATTCGCCGCATCGACGAACCAATAGTTCATCTGGACGTTGACATCGGTGTGGTAGTCACTTCGCCACGGTGGCTGGTTGCTGTTGTTCCACAATCCCTGCAAGTTCGCAGGCAGATTGCCCGGCCGTGACGAGCCAATCATCAGGTATCGGGCATACTGGAATACAAGCTCTTCCAGGTCCGGGTCGTCTTCGCCCTCTTTGTATCGTTTCAGTCGCGCATCCGTTGGTAGTTGGCGGATCGGTTCCGGAGTCGATCCCCAATCGACCGAACACCGGTGGAACAGGTTGCGATGATCCTGAACATGTTCAGCCAGCAGTTGGTCGAATGATTTCTCGGCCGCGGCCGCCAGATGCGTAGCGATCCGCGCATGGGGATGTTCGCCCTTCCAGCCCTTGTCACGCCGGTTCAGATAGTCGGTTCCCGCAGCCAAAAGCAAAATCAAGTTGTCGCACTTGGTAAATGAGATCCCGCCATTGGAGGCTTCGATGGTTCCCCCCTCGGCGAGAACCATCAATTGAGCCTCGTAGTTCAACACGATACCATACGAATCTTTCCGGTCAGTCGGATTTTTTTCCGAGTAGACATATCCGGCAAGGGAACCGGTCACGGTGAGTTTATTTTCATGGGCTGTGACTATCCCCTGGTGGGCGTCGGTCAGGGAGATACGGCCGGTATAGGCTTCCGGTTTATCAGCCGCGAATCGCAGTACCATCACTTGGGCCGGATAGCTGCTGAAATACGTGCGCGTAAAGGTCGTGTCACCTTGTGTGTACCGGATCTCGTGGACTCCACGGGAGATGTCCAGAGCCCGCCGGTAGGATTCGGTTGGTTGGCTCTGGGGATCAGCTCGCAATTGCGAGCTAGGAACCTCCTCATCGACTGCCGTGTCGGCATCCCGTTGATCGGAGCTATCGCGCCGGATCGATTCTTCCAAACCGGCCGGTTCCCGGGTATCCGCAAGATCAACGAAAAGGTCACCAAAGGCCTGGTACGAACCGGTGTCCCGTTCATCACCGATCCAGAGTGTGTCTTCATTGAATTGAACATGCTCGCGGTCGATTCCACCAAAGATCATTCCGCCGAGCGACCCATTACCGATCGGCAGGGCCTGTTGTTCCCAAGTTGCGGCCGGTGCCTTGTACCAGAGGACGGACGCATTGGTCGCGGGGGCCGCTGCGGAAATCTTGGCGGTAGGGGATGCCATGAGGCATAGGATCGCAACACAAAGCAGTGCCTTGGACCAAATGCGTTGGATTTTCATTCTATCTCTCCGTTTTTGATTCATTATGTGGGAATCTCAGGTATACAAATAGCCTAA
>JAFGFZ010000180.1 GCA_016930815.1 Pirellulales bacterium
ACAAAAGCCGGGCTTCTCTATTGATTAGATTCTTACCGTGTAAGATGCGCGCACGGTGCGCGCATTTTATAGGAGGCTATGATGGGGCGGCATTGCGGGTCTCGGAGAGACCCGCCTACACTTGGTTGCGGCTAAGCCGCGTTGGGGGCTACTCGATTGATTAGGGAATCGCAAGGCGTTCGGATTTCTATCTGTGGCCAACATACAAAGTTGCAATACCGCCCGTGAACGGGTAGAACCGGACCGCGTTGAGGCCCGCAACGCGCATGCGATCCGCCAATGCATCGGCTTGAGGGAATTGGCCGACACTTTCAGGCAAATAGACATACGCATTCGTGGCATTTCGAGTAAGCCACTGCCCAACGCGTGGCAGCACATGCCGGAAATACCAGCGATAAATCCCGCGGATAGGTTGCTTTCGTGGCATGGAGAATTCGAGCACGGCGACCTGGCCACCGGGGCGACACACACGTGCCATTTCGGCCAGGCCGCGGTCCGTATCGGCGACATTTCGGAGCCCAAACGACACCGCGACAATTTGAAACTGGCCGTCATCAAAAGGCAGATGGATCGTATCGGCCTCGATGAACGTGATCCGATCCCGGGCCCCGCTTCTGGCGACTTTTTCCCGGCCGATTGCCAGCATTTCAGGGCAGAAGTCGGTGGCCACAATTGGGCATGCAAGGTTTCGATATCTGGCTAGCCGGTCGTAGGCGAGGGCCAAATCACCGGTTCCCGAACAGACATCAAGAATCGGCCGTTCGTCCCGCGGAGGAACCATTCGCACCATGCGCCGCCGCCATAAACGATCGATATTCAACGCAAGTAAATGATTCATGAAATCATAGCGGCCGGCAATCTCGCCAAACATGGTTCGGATGCGCGATCGCGACTTATCGACAACGCATCCGATCAAATCGGATGGTTCGAGCTCGGTTGGGAATTGTGCCATGCCACCATGATAGCTGCCCGGCCGAACCGAGTCATCCGCTTGGCCATGGACCAAACCGATTCGCGTAAGGTAGACTAGTCTCGAAAACGGCATTTCGCCAAGATCCCTATCGATATTTGTCCTATCAAACGGGCCATGGCGGCCGGTTCGTTGTCATCCACTCGAAACACGACTCGGCTACGGAAGATAGCATCATGGAAATGGAAAAACTGGTATCCCTCTGCCGGCGGCGGGGTTTTTTATTTCAATCAAGCGAAATTTACGGCGGGCTGAACGGATTCTGGGATTATGGCCCCCTTGGAGTCGAGCTGAAACGGAATATCAAAAATGCCTGGTGGCAGGACATGGTGACGTCCCACGATGATCTGGCCGTCCTTCCAGGAGCGCCGGGTAGCTATGAAATGACAGGCCTGGACTGCGCCATCGTCATGCATCCGCAAGTCTGGAAAGTATCGGGGCATTATGACCTGTTCCACGACATGATGGTTGATTGCCGCCAGAAGAAGGAACGCTACCGGTTCGATCAGCTTCGTGGCCGGTGGGTGGCCGCCAAAGGCCAACGCCTTTTGATCACGACCCTCTCCGAGGAGAACGAGGAGGCCGAGATTGAACGGGCTGCCTTGAAATATTTCAAACTCCGCGCGAAGGAGACCGCACAACTTGAGTGGGATGGCGATATCGTGACACTGGACACCATTGCCATCAGCGATCTGGACAAAGTGCTTGCCCCGGGAGCCAGCGAACCGGGCACTCTGACGGAACCGCGTGAGTTCAATCTGATGTTTGAAACGTACTGCGGCGCAATCCGCGATGAAAAGAGCAAGGCATTCCTCCGCCCGGAAACAGCCCAGGGAATTTTTGTGAATTTCAAGAACGTGTTGGATAGCAGCCGAGTCAAGGTGCCATTCGGGATCGCTCAGATTGGCAAAAGTTTCCGGAACGAAATCACGCCACGGCATTTCACTTTTCGAAGCCGTGAATTCGAGCAGATGGAAATCGAATTCTTTTGCCATCCAGATACGTCTCGGCAATGGTATGAATACTGGCGCGACCGCCGGATGCAATGGTACATGGATCTCGGTCTGGCCAGTGGCCGGCTCCGGCTGCGGGACCACACACCGGAAGAATTATCGCACTATTCCACGGGTACGGCCGATGTCGAGTATGCGTTTCCATTCATGGCCAAGGGCGTGTATGGCGAGTTGGAAGGAATTGCCCACCGCGGAGATTTCGATCTTCGGAGCCATTCCGAGGGCAAGCTGGATCCGGCGACACGTCCGCTGACCGTGGAACTCGGCTCCGATGGCCAACCAATCCATCGCGGGAGCGGTAAAGACATGACCTATCGGGATGAGACAACGGGCCAGCGGTATCTACCCCATGTCATCGAGCCATCGGCCGGTGCCGACCGCGCGGCGCTTGCGTTCCTTTGCGAAGCCTACACGGAAGATGAAGCCCCTGACGATCAAGGGAAGATGCAAAAGCGGACGGTCCTGAAGTTTCATCCGCGGCTTGCACCGATCAAGGCCGCCGTCTTTCCACTCGTCAAGAAGGACGGGATGCCCGAGATCGCCAGGGAAATCTACCGGGCCTTGAAGAGACACGTCACGGCTTTCTACGACGAAAAGGGGGCCGTCGGCCGCCGATATCGGCGTCAGGACGAGGCCGGAACGCCCTACTGCGTCACCGTGGATGGCCAAACACTCGCTGACAAGACCGTCACCATCCGCGATCGGGATTCGCTGCAACAATGGCGCGTGAAAATCGACGATGTCGCCGAGCAGATTGTAGAAAAAGTGAATCGATAAAGCGCAGATCACAACACCTTGTAAACCACATCATGCTCCCGCACATGATCGGCGACAACGATGCCGACGTCTTGACCAGCTGTTGCCTGATCGATGTCCTGGCCATCCAGTTGCATCGAGTCAACCGTTTGAGTGAAATCACTCGTGTGCCCCTTGATATGAATGGTGTCGCCAATCGATAATGTGCCCTCGGTAACCTCCACGGCGGCAACGTGAATATGACCGAAGTAATGTGTGACGCGCCCCACTCTTTGCTCTGACATCGTACTTCTCCTTATGAGATGGGCCTGCTCGCGACGCGCCCGACCACTTGTCAGATCAATCCACCGACAGCACGCGCAGCGAATCTGGCGTCCAAACTGGAAAGGCGTTCCATTATAGTCATGCATGCTCCATTGCAAGTAGCCGTTTTTTCATTGCGGTTCCTTGCGGCGCGGAAAAACCACCGAACTG
>JAFGFZ010000181.1 GCA_016930815.1 Pirellulales bacterium
AGGGGACGGGAGTCTTTTTCGGAGAAAAGGGGAGAGACCGTGGTGCAAGGTCAGAGCTGCTTGCGGGGACGTCCGCGTGGAGGGATGGTTCACTGAAACCAAAGCCGCCCGATGGTCCGTTGGCACCAAGTCTCTGCCCCATACGGTTAACCGCGGCCAACCGAGCGACGCAACGCGTCGAGTTCAGCCTGCATGAGTGCGCGCTGCATGCGACTTCGCCAGTTGTGAGGTTGGGGAATCGGCGAATCGGTCAGCAGTTGGCGAGCGTCTTCGTCGCCGCAGTAGTATAAAGACCTGCGTATGTGCACCGCGTTTCGGCCACTCCACCATGTGTCAGTGGTTGGGTATCACGCAGTAGGCCAGCCATCGGAGCGGTTCTCGGTCATGCGCTTCCTCCAGCACCCGCTCAAACGCGGCGTAGTCCTCCTCCTTCGCGAAAAAGGTCATCCGCGCGTTCACCCGGTTAAGGGGATCTGTTAGACCAAACCTCCTTCAATGGAGCGCGCTCGTCGAGGCATTCACAGAGTCTACTACACGAGCAGGCATCTCGCCAAAACAAAAAAGACTCCCGTCCCCTGGCTTGCTTTTCTTGGTCTAAAACCATACAAAACACCAGCAGTCGCGAGTATCAGGATCCAGGTGCTGGGCTCTGGAACGCTTGCAGCGGTTACCGAGAAACCTGCGGTGAGGATCGTTATTTCATTGGCTGAAGACGCTCCGAAGTCGTTCTGCCAGGCAACCAGATCTTCGGTGCTTAAAGGTGTCGGCGATTCAGCTAGTTGCCACACCAGGAAATCATTCCCGTCGGCGTCGTCATCGCCATCGAAATCTCCGTCAAGCGGATCGGCAACAACATCGATTATCACGTTACCAATTCCACCCCAAGCTGTTATGGACCCATTCGCAATATAATCGTTTACGACATTTGTGTAATTACCAGGAAGGAGAACTTGACCGGTTTCTTGGATATCAAGAACGGAGCCATTCTTCATCGAACTCACTCCATCACCGTGCAATTGGAAGAGATCCAGAACACCGCCGTCATAGACAGTGACATAACCAACTCCTCCATTATCGCCACCCCAGCCAAGACCGAGCATTTGACCCACACTAACGTATCCGCCATAAATATTGACATAACCAGTCGTGTTGGACTTGAAGCCAACCCACAGATGCTGACCAAAGTCGACTCTGCCCCCTGCCTCAACATTCAATGTACCTACGACAGGGGCACCGGTGGTACTGTTGTTTCCGACGGAAGACCAAACATGGGCCGTTGTCAGGTGTCCGCCATCAGCAACAACCAGGGTACCGGACTCATCAACACCCGTCATCAGCTGATAAACTTCCGTAGCAGTAGACAGTGTCACTATGTTGTTGCCCCAGTTCATTCGGGCAATATCGTCGGGTCCCGGCGGGTCGACAGGTTGGAGACCCTGTGTCTGGTTTTGCCAGTTCGAATCCTCCCAGTTACCACTACCCATGAAGCGATACACGTCTTGGGCCGAAGCCACGCTCGCCAGCATAAGGCCTAGAAGTGCACATCCTTTCGTCGTTTTTTTGATTGTCATATTCCACCCTTTCAAATAAGTAGTGTGAAATCCATCAGCGAATGCTACATCAGTGTGTAAGAGTCCTTGTCAAATCAAATAATCCTGAGGCAAAAGGTTATCAGTCGATTTGAGTATACGGAATTTATTCTCCTAGTCATTCATCGAGAGCAGATTTCCCGGGATTCCTAGACAACTCATCCATGCTACGAAAAAAAAGGTTGCCATGAATTCGTCCCTGGCTTACTGCGACGCCTGCCTAGCAAGGCAACAAGCAAGCCTGTTACAAGCCATAAACCGGATGGTTCAGGAATCGCACGGCTGGTAACCGGGAATGATTCAACCGACCCGAAGTTACTTTGCCATATCACAAAATCAGCTCCATCACAGTCACCATCATTGTCTGCGTCCGCTGCGTCTGTGCTGCCGAAGGCATTTTTCCAGATCCCTAGATCCAAATCGTCGACTGCACGATCGTTGCTAAAATCACCTGGGATGGGTAATGTGGCATTGCGAAGAATATCCAGGTATCGATTGCCATACCCCTCGTAGAATCTGCCGACCGTGAGATCCGAACCGCTCGATGAGTCGTCGGTATTTGTGAATGAGGCGATTACGCTCGCTTCGATTTGTGTGTCCTCATGCCATTCATTGAATGAATTTACCATGATCAGTTCATTGATATCGACGTCAGTATGCGAGAGAACCGCGTCATCCAGCATAGCGATCATTGCTGAGCCGGGCGTATCAGTACCTGTTTCGGCCAAATAGCGAGCGGCAGGCAGATGTCCCGACCGCACGCCCCTATCGTTGAATCCCGGTGTTAGGCACGGGACGAAATCGATTCCTGCATTGTTGGCAATCGTCTGGGCGTAATTATAGATCTGCTCCAGATAGTCAATGCTCGATTGATTGACCACGCCAGAATTAAAGACCTGTCCGTAAACATCGAAGCCGGTGATTGCGT
This sequence comes from Pirellulales bacterium, assembly GCA_016930815.1. Classification (GTDB taxonomy): domain Bacteria; phylum Planctomycetota; class Planctomycetia; order Pirellulales; family Lacipirellulaceae; genus JAFGFZ01. Next base: position 2,518 of record JAFGFZ010000181.1, read on the forward strand.
CCAGATTCGATTCACCACCCGCCACCGTGCGAAAGAGGTGATCCCCGATGATGTACGGATCATAGCTGTACTGTGTCTGCATCGCTTCACGTAAATTTGCCAATGCCGCAGCGCCTGCGACATCGTCAAAGAATACGCGGCTGAGATACATTACCACGACTGGTCGGCCGTCGATCCGCATGTAGTTGGGATCGTTGAAGATGTTGTCCGCAAGATACTGGAAATCGGGTATCAGATTGGAATAGTTGGGCGAATCGAAATTCCCCAGGCGTCCCGCCGATTCATAGTGAATTGTATAGGTGAGCTCTGAAGCCCGCGGATGTGTGAGGATATGGCTCCGGATGGTGACATCCGTGTACCGATTTGGCCCCCACCAACTGAGAGACCACATGGAAATGTTTCCCAGATGGCTTTGATCGATGTGTGCTGAGATCACATCTGCATCGCGACTACTGTACTGATCACCAACTGTGGGCAATTGGTCATCGGGTGTCGTATGCGCCCTCAACGTTTGGTCAAAGGTATGCCCGCCTTGACCTGATCCCCACCAAGGATAGTAGTAAACACCCACGGTTGGGGCAGCTTCGGATCTACCAATGAATCCGAATATCAGCGCCAAGATCAGTGCCCATTTTGAGCATTGATTCATAAACTCTCCTCACTATCGCAGTTGTCCCCCTTTCCTATGCTGTTTTACCAAACGCAGCGGAGGCAACCTCAAGCTTATCGCCCGAGAGAGTGCACCTCGGCTTGAAATGATTGACTAGAGGCGGTTGCAACCGGGCCGTAAGTTAGCAACGCCTTCTGATAAAAATTCCACCCAATACCAAGCTCAGTAAAAGTAAAGTGCTAGGTTCAGGAATAGCTGTTATGGTAGTTGCCTTTTCAGTACCTTCACCAGCGACCTGAATATTAATATTTCCGAGCACGCCATTGCCATATATTGATCCGTTAGCGACATATGCGTTAATGACACTTGTATAATCACCCGGGAGAAGAACTTGACCGGTTCCAGTGATATCAAGAATCGAGCCATTCTTCATCGAACTCATTCCATCGCCATGTAATTGGAACAGATCGAGAACGCCGCCGTCATTGACGTTGACGAATCCAACTCCGCCATTCCAGCCAAGACCGAGCATTTGACCGACGTAGACAGTTCCGCCATTGATATTCACAATACCGGTTGCTCCTGCTTGATGCCCGACCCAGAGATGTTGACCAAAGTCCACAACTCCACCCGTTTCAACGGTCAATGTACCGGTCACAGCGCCATTGTTTCCGATAGCCGACCATACAATTCCCGTTGTAAGATAGCCGCCGTTGGCAACCACCAGGTTGCCAGGCTCGTCAACGCCGGTCATCAGCTGATAAACTTCCGTGGCGGAAGACAGAGTACACGTTGCTCCGCCCCAGTTCATTCGGGCAACATCGTCAGCATCAGGTGGCGCCACATTATTGAGACCTAGTGTTTGGTTTTGCCATTGCGAATCCTCCCAGTTGCCATTGCCCATAAAACGCATGATGTCGGCCGAAGCCATGCTTGCCATCAGAAGAAAAGCCATGACACTTACGATACTTGTTTTTCTCATTAGCATCTTTTACCCTTTCAAAATCTTTAACCCACGAGTTTGCTCCGATAACCAATACTGCCTTGGTTGTCAATGCTTACCAATATACCGACATTCATCTTTTAAGTAAAATCTTATTTGTTAATATTTACCTTGTATTTCTTATCTAGAAGCCTGAAGCAAAAATCCTGCCAAAATCGGCTTACGGTGTGCGAATGGTTCTAAAAAATAGAACAGTCTAGCTTCTAATGGGGCTGACGAATCCATAAGGACATTACTATGATGCGCTCTGTTTGCCTTACGCTCTCGATCATCACAGCTCTGGTGAGCCAAACGGGTATGGGATTCGCCGCTAAGAATCCCCACATTCTATTGATCCTCGTCGATGATATGGGTTACGGAGATCCGGGCTGCTACAATCCGTCTTCCAAAATTTCTACACCGTATATTGATTCGTTGGCAGCGGCTGGTATGCGGTTTACTGACGCTCATGCGGCCGGCCCATTGTGCCATGTTTCGCGGTATGGGCTGCTAACGGGGCGGTATCCGTTTCGTGCACAGTGCGGAGCGTGGTCTCATCGACCGGTGATTGACGAAGGCCAGTCGACAATTGCGTCCTTGCTGAGCGGCGCCGGTTACCACACCACGATGATTGGCAAGTGGCACCTGGGATTCATCGAGAACGACTATGACCAACCGCTGCTGGGCGGACCTGTCGATCGAGGATTCGATACGTTCTTTGGAATCCGTGCATCGATCGACATCCCACCTTATTTCTATATCCGCAATCGTCATGCGGTCACGCCACCCACTGAGACCGTTGCCGCGAACAACAGCAAAGATTGGTCACCCATCCAGGGTTCATTTTGGCGGGCTGGAAATATCGCTCCGGATCTGAAACTGGAGGAAGTCACGCCCCGATTCACGGAGGAAGCGGTTGCCGTGATCGAGAACCATGCCACCCAGGCAGATGATAGAAGGCTTATGCTCTTCCTTGCTTACCCATCGCCGCACACACCATGGCTACCAAGCAAGGAATTTGAGGGCCGAAGTGGAGCGGGATCGTATGGTGACTTCATGATGATGGTGGATGCCCACATCGGCCGTGTGCTGGCCGCGCTGAAACAAGCTGGAATGGCAGACGACACGCTGGTTATCTTCTCAAGTGATAACGGGCCGGTGTGGTACGATGCCGATGTTCAGCGACTGGGCCACGATTCGCGTGGTGGACTCCGCGGCATGAAAGGGGATGGCTGGGAAGCGGGCCATCGGATGCCGTTTATCATTCGTTGGCCGGGCAAAGTAAAAAAAGGTAGTGTGAGTGGTCAGCTAATCTGCTTCACCGATGTATTGGCTACCTTTGCGGAAATAGTTGATCGCAAGTTGCCAGACAAAGCAGTGCAGGACAGCTTCAGCTTCCTGTCGGTACTTCTGGGCGAACAACCCGTAGATAAGCCGATTCGCAGGTACCTGCCAGTCGCTTCTAGCACCGGCATGATGACGATTCGGCGCGGATCGTGGAAGTTGATTACCGGCCTTGGCTCGGGCGGCTTTTCCGAACCGCGTACCGTCAAACCACACCCGAATGAACCACCGATGCAACTTTACAACTTGTCCCAAGACCTGTCTGAGTCAACGAATCTGTACGCACAGCATCCCGATATCGTGCAAGAATTGCTGGCACAAATTCAGTGCATCCACGATCAGTAATGCACACCAACGGGCCTTTCTGTATGTTGATAGATCGGGACGTACCTCTTGAAGGCTTCAGCCCAGGTGCAATGGCCCTTCGCCTCAGAAATCCGGGTTGCCGAATTCTGTGATTTCATGGCCAAAACCGTGCGCGAGCGAAATGAGTAAGCGATTATGTGGCGTGCGGCCGAAATCCAAAGCACGGCCCATCTGGAAATCAAGACAATTTCCGACCAGCACGAACGGTATATTGTTGGAAGTATGGGAATTCCCTTTGACAAGCTCGTTTTTCCACCTGATCAATGTGTTATCCAGCAAGCTGCCCGAGCCTCCCGGTTCCGGTTTTTCGGCCAACCGTTTGGCCAGGTCCGCAAGCTGTTCACAGAACTATCGATTAATGATCGTCCGCTTCTCTTGCGCTTCCTTGTTTGAGTCCGGCTCGTGCGAAAGGCTGCGGTGATTCTCTTCAATCACTTTAGTAAAATCTTCTTGAAGATCATCCAAGATACTCGTCAGTGCCTCACGATCCGCAACCCGACCGTACAGCTTCGAGCGAATCTGATACGGATCATCGATCGGCGCCACTGGTTTGTTAGGTCCGGCATAGACCATGCGAGTCCACGTGTCTGCACGATCCGGGATCAAGACGCCGAATTCGAGCGAGCCGAATCGCATTTGTGTCGAAAGATCTTTCTGCAATCGGTTCTTGATTGCTTGATCGATTGAGATCCCGCTGATCCAGCCGGCCGGAGTATGCGAGCCACCCTGAATATTAACGGGAAAGAGCTCGATTCCCGTCAACAAGCAACCGATGCCGCGCATATGGCCGTCGCCATCACCTCGCACACGATTACAGATCCCGTGCAGTAGCAGCTTTCTGAGAAGATAAGGGAACAGGAGTCTTTTTTGAATCTGTGGCGCAAGGTCAGTTCTACTTGCGAGGACGTCCGCGTGGAGGTACGGTTCACTGAAACCAAAGTCGCCCGATGGTCCTTTGGCACCAAGTCTCTGCCCCATACGGTTGGCCGCGGCAAACCGAGCGACGCAACGCGTCGAGTTCAGTCTGCATGAGTGCGCGCTGCATGCGACTTCGCCAATCGCGAGGTCGTGCAATCGGCCAATCGGTCAGCAGTCGGCGAGCATCACCGTCACCGCAGTCGTACAGAGACCTGTGTATGTGCCCCGCGTTTCGGCCACACCACCATGTGCCAATGGTTGGGCTTCACACAGTAGGCCAGCAATCGGACTGGTTCTCGGTCTTACGATTCTTCAAGCATCCACTCAAACGCAGCGCAGTTTTCCTCCTTCGCAAAAATGGGCATCTTCGCGTTCGCCCGGTTAAGGATGTGATAGACCAGTCCCCCTTCAATTGATCGCGTTCGACGAGTGATTCACAGAGTCTATTCCACCAGCAAGTATTCCTTCTATCCCAAAAAGACTCCCGTCCCCTTTTTTTCTCATTTCTCGTCGTGGCTTGGGTATCGCGACAATCCGTCGTCGATCAGTTTGAGCAACCCAAACGGATCGGCGGGATAGCGGGCCTGCCACTCTGCGCGGACGCGGCGAAGCGCCTCCGCGGCTCGATCGAGTGCGTCGCGGTCGGGCAGACCGTCGAGGGCGACGTTTCGTTTCATCAGCGTGGCGTTGACGTCCAACTCCGCCACCAAGCGGTACACCCGGGCGAACAGGACCAGGTCCTCGAACTGGCGGACGAGGAACTCGCGATCCGCCGGATCGAGCGGCGCGGTGGCCGTTTTGACCTGCTCCAGAAGTTGCTCGGCGGTCTCGAGTGCCACCCTCTTCTCGGCGAGGATC
>JAFGFZ010000182.1 GCA_016930815.1 Pirellulales bacterium
GCTAGATCCCACAGGATCGGTCCAACAATCACTGTCAACATGTTTAAAATGGACAAATACCTGCGATCCACTTTGATTGCGGCCGCCGGCCGTTTTGAGGATGAAACAATGAGTCCAAATAAACTCTATCAGATCATGTTCGTTTTCTTTTTCGGATGGCCTACAGGGACAGGCACCTTGGCGGCTGAAACGGCCGCAGACACGGGTAGGGAATCTGCTGAGTTGTCGGGCCTTCCTCGGCATACATTCATCTATGGTGGCGACTTCTTCTGTGCACGCCGTCTCAACTATGCCCTGTTGGCCCCGCGGGAAGACGAGCGGAAAAAGCTACTCGGAGACGTCGCCGGGCTCTTACGCAACGTGGATCTGGCGATGATCAATTTAGAGGGCATGATCACGACCGGCGGCTACTACAACCGCCTTCGCAAATGTACCTACATGTATCGAGCCCATCCAAATGTCCTGGCGGTTCTTCAAGATGCCGGCATCGATCTTGTCACTATTGGCAATAACCACAATGGCGACTATGGTCCGGAGGGGATGCTCGAGGAGACGGACCATCTGGTGGCAGCGGGACTCGAATATGCAGGAGGGGGTGTTGATGCACGCGATGCGGCCCGGCCCGTTTATTTTCAAGTGGGCGAAACTGTCGTGGCGATCATCGGGATGGAATTAACCGTTGGCCAGATCTATGCAGCCGAGTTGAATAGGCCGGGCGTCCATTTTCTTCGCAAAGCACTTATCTCGGATGAGGATGATCAATATCTCATCCAATATCTGACCGGCCTGGTTCAGGAAGCTCGGCGGCACGCGCATATCGTGATCTTCAGCCCGCATTGGGACGCCTGGGAGGAAGTGCCGGCGGTAACTCCAGCCATGCGGCGGTTGGCCAGGCGATTGATCGAGAATGCGGGATTCGATGCCATTCTAGCCCACGGCCGGCATTATCCTCAGGGTGTTGAAGTCTTTCGTGGAAAACCAGTCGTCTATGACGCGGGGAACTGCCTCGCGGATTTCGATACCACCAGGGAAGATCTCCAGGAACAGGCGCGCGGCATGCTCTGGCAAGCCGAATTCAGTAAGGCGGGACTGCATCGTTTGGAAGGTATTCCCATTCATATGGAGATCCTAAAGACACATCTGGCCAGCGACTCCCATGAACAAAAGGCCCTGGACCGCGTCGAGCGATTGTCGAGAGAATGCGGAACCGGACTACGGATAGAAAATGGGCGTGTCTTCATCGACCTGGATCCGGGCGGAATCCTTGAACCGACCGAATCCCTCGTTATTCCCAAACGGCCCCGGCGGCCGGGGATCCGAAGGGCGCCGACCGATGTTCTGCATGAAAAACTGCCCGACGGAGTCACTCCTCTGGATGTCCGGTACCAGAACGGGATCCGTCTTGTCGGCTATGAACTGCTTTCTCCATCCATTGCCCACTTGCAGAATACCTCGCTGACCGTCGTTCTCTACTGGCAGACAGACAAGCCCGTAAAGGAAAGTTATGTCATCCATCTTGACTCACGGCCTGTGATCGGTGGTGTATTCCAGGAAGATATCGTGATTCGAGCCGAGCACCATCTACCAGGCGATTGGTTACTGCCGACGTACGCTTGGCCGGTTGGCAAGGTGATTCAGGATAAAACCAACCTGCGCATGATGTTTAAGTCGGACATACCCGAGGGAATTGCGTTTTTCACCGGGCTTCGTCGGTGGGATGGTGGTGCAGAGTCGACGTTGCTGACTCCGATTGCAGCAGGAGGCGTGCCATTATTCAAGGACCAATTGGTGCCACTCGGCCAAAGGCCCATATCCAAGGATGCTCCATCAGCCCGTTCCTGCTACCAGCACTGGCGAGCAACACGGAAGATCCAGCTGAGCCGGCAGCAGCCGTATGCGGCACCACCTTTGGATTGGCCACCCCCATACGGCGGCGAATAGTCGCAAAAAAAGGTTTGACGAAGCACTAGCTTTTTCAGTTGAAAAAAGCCAGGCTTCTTTGAGACTTGCGGGAAGACCAAAATGACTTCCAAGCCAACGGCTCGAATCTTCGATTCCAGATTGATCTCTCAGTATTGACAACCGTGATTCGAATCCGTGATATTGCTATCGAATAATCTGGATCTGGCTGTGGGCATTATTTCTCACTGCAATTCATGGAGGAATGCAGAAAAGCATTTTCATAACGAACTTCCAATCGCATGAGCGCCATGGCTGAGGAAGGAATCAATCGAGCTGGTCACCGGTCCGGATTCGCGATCTTGATCGTTTTTGTCCTCCTCGCCGTCTTCCTGGTTATTAGTCCTTTCACTTTTGAAAATCCTGCTCTCGAACCAATTCATGTTCCTGCGTGGTGTACCGATATTTCACCAATCCGTCAGCCGGACATGGCTCCAGAATATCCGGTGGGTGTTTTTACATTCCGATGCAATGATTGTCACAAAATAATTCCACCTCCTGCCAACGATCGGATACGCGAAGTCGTTCAGCATCGGGAAATCGAATTAAAGCATGGCATCAATACCTGGTGTCTCAGTTGCCATCATTCGAAGAACCGCGATGCATTTGTCGATGATCGCGGCGGTGAGATATCCTGGAGCCAGCCGCAATTGCTCTGCGCAAGATGCCATGGGCCCGTTTATCGGGATTGGCAGCATGGGGCCCATGGGCGATCGAATGGGTATTGGGACCGGTCGCTTGGCGACCAATCCCGGCTCAAATGCATCCATTGCCATGATCCACATGAACCACCATTTCCGCCGATGCCACCAGCGCCTGGACCGAATACGCTTCGGATGGATTCGAAAGTCGATAGGATCCCGCATGGTGGGCGCAATCCCCTGCAACTGGACCATGATGAGCCAACGGATTAATCAATCGCTTATAGAACGTTCCGAGACCTTGTCCGGGAACAGTATCAAACCAATGCTCTGCATCTGGCATATTCCTATTTTTCTCTAGGGCATGTTTGTTGAGACCGACCGATGCATGATTTTCAAGAAGAGGCGAGCGATTCGAATCGATCGATGAAGTCCGCGACTGGGGATGGAGCTGGATCCGAATGTTCGCGGCGTGGCTTCGTGGTCCAGGCAGCCGCGGCTTTGGCAGGCGCGTCCGCCCTCGCCGCGGCCCTTGCGCCGCTAAGGCATTTTGCCTCGGACGATATCCCAACAATCGATGAATTTCTCCAAAAGCATTATAAAGAGATGACCCGCGAGGATAAGGAACGGGTTTTCGCACGAATCCATGATGCGGTTCAGAAGCGATACGGCGTGGCACCGAAGCTGCTGGATCCCCCGCCGATGGATGGAGTTGAGTTTGTATATGGGCTCAATCTCAGCCGATGTATCGGATGCCGGAAGTGCGTCCATGCCTGCGTTCAAGAAAACAACCTCTCCCGATCGCCCGAGATTCAATACATCCGCGTGCTCGAGATGGAAAAGGGGAGCATCAACCTGGAAACAGCGAACCACCATTACGATCCACCCCAGGTCCCGAATCCGGAGAAGTACTATATGCCGGTGCAGTGCCATCAGTGTGCCGATCCACCGTGCGTGAAGGTCTGCCCCGTCGAAGCTACCTGGCAGGAACCGGACGGGATCACCGTGATCGACTACGACTGGTGTATCGGCTGCCGCTATTGCGAGGCGGCATGCCCTTATTGGGCGCGGCGATTCAACTTCACCGAACCGGTCCTTCCCGATGGCGAACTACAGCCCAATATGGCCTACCTTTCGAATCGCCCCCGCCCGAAAGGCGTGATGGAGAAATGCACCTTTTGCCTCCATCGCACGCGCGTGGGCCGCTTGCCGGCATGCGTGGAAGTCTGCCCCACGGGATCCCGGAAGTTTGGGAATGTCTTGGATCCGGAGAGTGAGGTTGCCTACATTCTGAAACATAAACGGATTTACATTCTGAAAGAAGATGTTGGGACGATTCCACGGTTCTTTTACTACTTTGATGAACGTGGGAGCCGGTACCATGAACCGATCGCTCCATACACACCGGAGAGTGACGCATGAAAAAATACGCCACTTTCCTCTGGGAATGTATCAGGCTGAGTTTCGTTGGCGATTGGCGATACCACCTTTGGATGACACTCCTGACGCTGGTGGCCCTTTTGGGATTGCATGCCTATTGCCAGCAGCTTGTCCATGGACTGATCACAACGGGGATGACGGATCAGGTATCGTGGGGGCTGTACATTGCCAATTTTACCTACCTGGTCGGGCTGGCGGCGGCCGCGGCGATGCTCGTCATCCCCGTCTACATCTACCGCAATATGCATCTTGATGATGTTGTTATCTTTGGCGAATTACTTGCCGTCGCCGTGATTGTCATGTGCCTGCTCTTTGTGATGGCGGACCTGGGCCGGCCGGATCGGTTTATGCATCTGGTGTGGCGATTCAATTTCCCCATTTCCATGCTGACTTGGGATGTGATTGCCTTGAATGGGTACTTGTTGTTGAACCTTCATATCTGCGGGTACTTGATCTACTGCGCCTATTGCCGCCGCAAACCATCGCCGGTATTTTATGTCCCGTTTGTTTTTGTCGCGATTGTATGGGCAATCAGTATCCATACGGTAACCGCTTTTCTGTATGTTGGCCTGGGCGGCCGGCCTTTCTGGAATTCAGCAATCATTGCGCCGCGTTTCCTGGCAAGCGCCTTTGCCGCCGGGCCGGCGTTTATCATTCTCACACTGCAGATCGTCCGGAGGTATACACGCCATCATGTCGGCGACGATGCCTTGCTGACACTCCGCCGCATTATCCAGGTGGCGATGATCATCAATGTTTTCCTGCTGATCTGCGAAGTTTTCACCGAGTTCTACACCGATTCGGCCCACGTGGCATCGGCCCGGTATCTCTATTTCGGATTATCCGGCGCCCATGCCCTCGTCCCTTGGATCTGGACTGCCATGGCCATGAATGCCCTGGCTACGATCCTTCTCGTATTGCCTGCATCGCGCGGATTGAGTTGGCTCAATCTGGCGTGCCTGCTGTCGATTATCGGTATCTGGATCGAGAAGGGCATGGGATTGATCGTGCCGGCATTCGTGCCGACTCGGTTGGGAGAAATCGTTGAATATTTCCCGACGCCTCACGAGATCATGATCTGCCTTGGAATCTGGGCTTTTGGCCTGCTCCTCTATACGATTTTCGTCCGTATCTCGGTACCCGTGTTGGCCGGCGATCTGACCTATGATCAGCGCTATGGAAATCTTGAATCGCAGGCGATCCAGGGGCCAGGCCAATCTTAGCGAGGGAGTTCAAGTGCTATGCAATGTCGTTTCATTATCAACCTGATGGAAATCCGGTACGATCCTGTTGTTGCCATCTGCCTGCTGGCCTGCCAGGGATTCATCTCAACTGCGAACGCGCAGGCCTGGGGGCTGCCGGAGATGTCCAAGGAGACAGAAGCGTGTCTTGCCTGCCACAGGCTCGACAAGACACCCATCTATCAGCAATGGGGGGCCAGCACGCATTACCGGGCGAATGTGGGGTGCTATGAATGCCATGCGGCCGACCAGGGTGAATCCGATGCGTTTCCGCATGAGGGGTATTCAATTGCCACCATCGTATCGCCCAAAGACTGCGGGCGATGCCATGTCATCCAAGCAAAGGAATTTGCCGAATCCCATCATTCCAAAGGCGGTCGCATTTTAGGTTCCTTGGATAATGTGCTTGCTGAAGTTGTCGAAGGGAATCGAGGCCTGGTCACACCGGCATTTCCGAATGGGAACAGTGCGGCGGCAGTGAGTGGTTGCTGGCAGTGCCATGGTGCGGAAATTCAAGTTCTCCCTGGCGGTCAATTGGATCCGGCGACCTGGCCGAATACCGGGATCGGCAGGATCAATCCCGATGGATCCGAAGGGTCCTGTTCGGCATGCCATAGCCGGCATGCCTTCTCGTCGTTCCAAGCCCGCCATCCCGATAACTGCGGCAAGTGCCATATGGGACCGGATCATCCCCAGATGGAGATCTATTACGAATCGAAGCACGGGATTGCATTTCGGGCGTTCCGGGAGAAGTTGAACATGGATTCGTCCAAGTGGGTGGTTGGTGAAGACTATCATCAGGCACCGACCTGCGCGACGTGCCATATGAGCGCAACTCCAACCCGGCCCGCAACGCAAGACCAACCAGAAATTCCAGGGCTGCCGGTGAGCCACGATGTCGGCCTGCGGATTAGCTGGAACAACCGCCCTGAGATTTCGGTTCGGCCGGAAGTCAGCGATCAGAAGATGGGACTTCCCGGTGCTAATATCAATTGGAAGGTTCGCCGCGATCATATGAAGAATGTCTGTACCAACTGCCATGGACGGCAATGGGTTGATAACTTCTATGTCCAATACGACGGCCTGATCGATTTATATCATGAAAAATTCGCCGAGCCGGGGCTGGAGTTGTACAACCTGGCCAAACCGCTCTTGCGGCCCGCCAACTTTTCAAATGGCCTCGACTGGATCTGGTATGAAATCTGGCATCACGAAGGACGCCGAGCCCGGCATGGCGCTTCCATGATGGGGCCGGACTACACCCACTGGCACGGGACATACGAAGTCGCGAAGCACTTCTATGTCGAAATGACGCCGGAATTGGAAGATCTGGTGGCCAAAGGGAAACAATCCAAGGATCCGAGCCAGCAAGCTGCTGCTGAAAAGCTCGAAAAGCGGCTGGCCGAAGTTCTTGCATCGACCAACCATCAGTGGTACCTGAACCGGATGGATCCGGCGGAAAAAGCCGAACGCGACCGGCGCCAGGAAGAATTCAAGAAGCGCTATAAGAAGTAGCCAAATGGCGATCTGGGGATCCATGATAGGCCGAAGGCCTTTTTCACCGTAGCCTGGGGTAGGACCCTTGTCTTAATATTTGGAATACCAAATAAAGGGTCGTAAAGGACCCTGGTACCGCACCACGACAATATGGCGAAATATGGGTAATGGCTCAAAACCAACAGATTCTGCGGTCTGGCCATTGATGCAGAGATCGAATCGAGTGTTAAGAATATATTAAGCCCGCTAAGCGCTGGTTGTAAGGCTCCCTTGCGAACGATTAGAATATTTCGTGATGTCACGCAAGAAAATCATCATTGTCGAAGATGAACGCGACATGGCCGAATTGATCTCCGCACGGCTTAAACGCGAGCATTTTGAACCGATCGTAGCCTATGATGGTCCGGAGGGCTTGCGCCAGATTTTTGCTTGCGTTCCGGATCTTGTGATCCTCGACATCATGTTACCGGGCATGTCCGGGATGGACGTGCTTAAAGAATTACGTGCGCATCCTCAGACCTTGAATATTCCAGTCATTCTATTAACGGCCAAGAGCGAGGAGGGCGACATTGTCGCCGGACTGCAAATTGGTGCGGACGATTATATCACCAAACCGTTTAGCATGTCGGTCCTGATCGCTCGCATTTACGCCGTTCTTCGGCGCCATGCGGCCGCTTATGACACAACCAGCAGGGCCCTTGCATTAGGGCCAATTTCTATCGATCGAGATCAGCACCGGGTGGCGATCGATGGCGTTCCGATTTCCCTCACATTAACGGAGTTTCGCCTGCTGACGGCCTTGGTTGGTGCACGGGGGCGGGTTTTGACTCGTGATCAATTGATGGATCGGGCCATGGGAATCGACGCGATGGTGACCGACCGCACGGTGGATGTCCATCTGGCGGCTCTGCGGCGCAAATTAGGATCCGCCCGCCGTTATATTCAGACTGTCCGGGGCCTGGGTTATCGCGTGGCTAGCGAAATCAATGAAGTCGCATAGCTTCTTTGCCAAGTTATACCTTGGTAATCTGTTGTTGGTCGCCATCGTCATCACGGTTTCTTTGGTATTTGCCTATCTCTATCTCGATCGCGAGTATCACTACCGGCAGATCCAACATCAGCAACAAGTGGTAGAACTTCTCCGGCTTCACTTTGAGGAGACCTGGCCCCGGACCACCGAGCGGATCAATGCAGAATGCCGCAAGATTGGCCAATTATTACCTATGCGAGTGACCGTCATCGACCATCGTGGGTGCGTGCTTGGCGACAGCGAATATGACTATCTCGGGATGGACAACCACAAGACACCGGACCGGCCAGAAGTGATCCAAGCCCTTCAGGGCAAGGTTGGCCAGGCAAGCCGTTTCAGCACGACGACAGGTATCGAATATCAGTACCTGTCCAGACCGATCCGATTCAAAGGTCAAGTCGTCGCTATTGCCCGCGCGGCCATGCCATTTCGTAAGATTGCCCAGGATCAGAAGTTTATTCTTGGCGCTATGGGCTGGACAACGGTCGCTGCGGCGAGTGTGACTGTTGTGCTGGGGCTTCTGCTGAGCTGGTTGTGGTTCGCCCCTATCCGCCAGATCACGCATGCCGCTCGACGGATTGCGTCGGGCGAACTAACACATCGGGCCAACATCAGCGGGCCGCATGAACTCGTGAAACTAGGCGAGGCATTGAATGAAATGGGCCAGAACATTTCGATGCAAATTGAAACGATCGCCGCCCAGCGGGAGAATCTGGCCGCCGTTGTTGCAAACCTCAGCGAAGGAATTGTCGCGTTGGATGCCAACCGGGATATTATCCTTATGAACAGATCGGCCGCATCCCTTTTCGCAAGCGATAAAACCAACTTGATCGGGCAGAATATTGAAACTGTTGTGCAGGTCCCGGAGGCCATTGCTGCATTGGATGAACTCTCCTCCGAAAACGATATATCTCGTCAGCTATGCGTTCACCGCGATGGCAAGCGGCACATTGTGAATTTGCAGGCGGTTGAGATCCCCCAGATCCCGGCGGGTGGCATCAGAACATTAATTGTCGCTCATGACTTGACGGATGTTTTCCGTACGGCCGAGATTAAAACCGAATTTGTCGCCAACGCATCCCATGAACTGCGGACTCCGTTGGCGACCATCCGCGCGGCCGTCGATTCACTCCCCGCAGTCGGGCCGGTCGGTGACGAGGCGTTCGATCGGGTATGCGATATCCTGAACCGCCATACCGCGCGTCTGGAGGATATCATCAAGGATCTACTCGATTTGCATTTGATTGAATCGACGAAGCAACGCCTCCGCCTGGAGCCGATTCGCATCGCGTCCCTTGCCAAGTGGGCGAAAGATCATTTTGCAGAATCCGCACGCGATAAACGTGTCCATTTCATTGTGGATGGGTGCGAATCATTTCAGCAGATTAATTCTGACCGTACGCTGTTGCAACTCATCTTGCAGAACTTGATCGACAATGCGATTAAGTTCACCAATCCGGGTGGCCGAGTTGAATGCAGCTTCCAGCTGTCGAGTGGCCAATTGCGGATTTGTGTTAGCGATACCGGCTGCGGGATTCCAACGGAGTTCCAGGATCGGGTTTTCGAACGTTTCTTCCAGGCCGAACCGTCGCGAGCCGGTGACAGCAAAATCCGAGGGACCGGTTTGGGTTTGGCAATTGTGAAACACGCGGCTGAAAGGCTGGCCGCGTCAGTTTCCCTCACCAGCGAACCAGATCGGGGAACCGGTGTCCAGATCCTGCTTCCCATCGAGAGAATTTCAACTCACGGAGAGCAAGACCATGCCCCATAGACTTCTTTTGAGATGATGAATCCAGCATGATGTATAGGATTTGCCTGCTTTGAATTCGGTACCCATGGCACAAGTTGTTCCGAGTTGAAGATTGGTTTGGCACTAAAAAAATTATTAGACAATTCACAAAACCTAAATCAAAACAGAATGAATGCTAGCTAAGAATTTAGCCAGAGAGAGTTCCACTGGCCGGGGTTGAAGTAACGCTGATTCGCATCCCACTTGAATGTTGCTGCAAGTTTCAGCCCCGGCTCCTTTCACCAGAGGCGTTTTTGTATCATCCATCCGCAATGTGGACGAGTACGCATGATGCCTATCCAATCCGAGTATCTACCCACACCACGCCAAATTGCTGAAGCGTGCTTCCGAATTCGCCAACAGTGGACTCCCGCTGAGCGGCGGCGCCGCATGGTGGGTGGTCCACTTGATCTGTCCCAGCAGGTCTGGTTGCCACCACGAATCGAAATGGCCCAGTGCATAGCCAGTGTACGGAAGGAGGTCCTCGATACATCGGCCTAGCGCGGCCGAAGGCCGCAACATCGTAAGGGAGTCTCTCCGAGGCCCGCATTGCCACCCCGTCATGGCATCCTGAAAAATTCGCGCACTGCGCCCGCACGTTTTAGAAACAGCGGTTATCAAGTGACTTCTTCTCTTTACCCACGCTCCGGGAGGGTCGAAGGCGAGGAACGAGCCTTCGGGGAGGGTCAGCGCGACAACGGTCATCCACCATCCAAGTCGACCCTCCCCGCGAGAGCTCGCCTAGACTCACTTCGCGACCCTCGCAAGGCGAGGGTGAATCGAAACTGCACGACGTCCAAACCAGCGGGAATATCCCCAAATTCCGGACGGCCATTCATGGCCGTTGTCCGCCGTAGGCGGTACTAGGCCCGTACTTGAGCACGGGTTCGCGGATTCGACCACCCGATATTCCATGAGCCACCCACCATCCCACGGCCGCCCTCGGCGGCCGTGGGATGGTGGGTGGGTCTGTTTGCATGGTCGCTACAACCCGCCGTCAACGGCGGGCCGAATATCGCCTGCGGCGGAAAAGGGCCGTAAACGGCCCTGAAAGCGCACACCCATGTTGCATCCTCTATGTTCTAGCCGGTCTACTGACCGGCCACAGGCGTTTGATCTGATTCGACCTCCAAGCGGGAGAGTTATTTTCGTCCGTAAAATCCTTTTGAGTCGAAACTTAAAAACTGCACGATCCCGCTTGCGGGGAGAGAGGGCGGGAATGAGGGATTTTCAGATAGATTCAAAATATGGTATCGGGATTGTGGGACGAATCGGACCGGCCAATCGTATCTTTCAATCATAAAACACCACAACCTTCGTTGGTGATGCCCATTCGGTGAGTACGACCCATTCCTTGTTGGGATCGAACTGGCGATAGGGTTCCCCATCCACAAGACATCGCGTGATGCGGCGTTTTTCGGGATGCCGGAACCGGGCGAGAATCCGTTTGGGCGGATTCCGGCGTGGCGGATCGATTGTCAATTCGATCCGGCCTCTATCAGCATGCGATTCATAGGTCAATGCCATGGGTCCGAAGTAGGTCTGTGCATTTTCGATCCCGGTCTTCATACCCGCGGCGAGCCAGTACCGCGGGATCGCCGCGCCGAGCCAGAGATCGTCGCCCGATTCGTGGATAAACATCAGGCGGAGCCAGTAGGTCGAATTCGATTCGTCGGATGCCTTGTAATGGTCGCCTCGCCAATCGCCAAGGTTCGGTAACGCATGCTCGGTCATCATCCGGGTGTCCGGGAAATAACTTGCGGCGAACGCGTTGAAATACCCGCGGAGGAAATGTTCCGGTTCGTCGCGGAGCAGGTACGAGATCGGATTGCAGAGCAGATTCGCCTGCATCGAGATGCCGCCGCGATCGAACCAATAGCGTTCGAAGTCCGGGCCCGTGATGTGGTATCCGTACTGCTCGGAGAGGTACAGATTGTCCTCATAATCCTGGATGATCCAGGTCGACCGGCGGTCCCACGGATCGATCAGGCCGGTCCGGATCATGTGAATCGGTCCCTCGAGGGTTTCGGTGATCCATCCAAAGGTCCGCCCACGCCGGTGCGCCTCGGGCGGGATATGAGGGATCCAACTGCCATCGCGGAGTTGGACAACGGGGGATCGGTGCATGGCCTCGGTGAATGCGTTCAGAATATCCTGGCGGTAGCGATCGGCTTCGTGCAACAAGCGCTGGCCGTCTGGGATCCCGGCCGCATCGAGGGCAGCGGCCGCGTTATGCATCCCCCACCACGAATAAACATTCGTGGACATCCAAGACCGCCAGTCCTTGATGTCCTCGAGGTATCCGGGCGGGAGCAATCCCCGTTCCATCGCGCGGATCGGGGATCGGTCGGCTTCGTCGATCATCCGCTGACGCTGGCCGATGATCCAGTCGCAGCCCTTGACGATTTTCGGCGCGGCACGGCGGAGCCATTCCAGATCACGGGTATACCAATAATGCTCTCCCAGGCACCAGAGGATGAACCCGTGGTGCTGATTGTATCCCCCATGCTCATAACCCCCCGCGCCGTAAAGTTGGCCTTCGGTGGTTGTGAAGTCGCCGGGCAGGCCGACCGTGCCTTGGTAATGGAGCCATGTGTCGAGGGCCTGTTCGGCCCGCTTCGAATACCCGCGGCGATCCAGATCGCTGACCATCATGCAGGATTCGTTGCTAAAAACCCCGTAATGGAATGTGCCGACCTTCGCCATGTACCGGTCACTACCACCCACCTCACGCTCCGTGTTGATCAGCAGGTGCGAGACGTGCGCCTTATAGAAGTCGTTGATCATCGGCACCGGTGTTGTGATCCGGGCGTTTGTCTCCAAGCGGGACTGCCAATAATCTCGGACGGCCGCGAATGCTTTGTCGAACGGAATCGATCGCAACCGATCCCATTCGGAAGCATTGGTCAATGTGATATAGCTGATCGCAAGATCGAGTGTGCGTTTCGGTTGGCCGGAGTTCAGCATGGCACGGTAGCTGATCGATTGTCCCGCCGCAGTCAGGGAATAACTTTGCGCCGGATCGGGGGAAGTGGCCAGCATCCGCAGACATGGTGTTTCACCGCCAGTTGCGAAAATCAGCCCATCGTCGACGGTCAAACTCTCTTGCTGCTCTGCGTGGACACTCAGATCAAGTGTCGCTTCGCGATCCGCCGTGTCGATCGGTTCCATCTCAAAACGGACCATCAGTACGAGTGCATCCTCCGCTTCAATCCGCTGGCCCGGTTCGGGAACTCCGTCGAGCGGGATGACGAACGCCGTCTGGCGATAACGAATGCCGGCCCGCTGCCACTCGGTCATTGTCATGGGCAGGCAGCCATCAATTGTTTCGCGGTTGACGATATCCTGCGCCGAGAGGCCGAACGAGTACCGGATATGGTTCCCGTCATAGAGGACTTGCTTGGAGTCGCGGCCTTGAATCTTTGCATGCCACCCGTAATCGCAGAATGCACTTCCATCGGGATCGAGCCCGAAATGCTGCCGGCCCCCTTCGAAACTTAATGGGATATAAAACCGTTTTCGATCCGGCATTGCGTTCCACGCGCGGTCGAATGTCTGTTCGGGTACGGTTGTGACCCGGGCATAGATGCTGCGGTTTTTCGCCTGGTTCCAAGCCTGCTCGGCTATTGCATACTCCGTTGTGTCGCCGGCCTTCCGAATGAGTACGCCGAAATCGGGGAGCAACATATGCCCGTGTTTCAACAGATCCGATGTCGCGAACGAGAACGTTTCATTGGCCGTCCGGAGGGTTACCACGGTTTCGTCGAATGAGTTGTACGCGTCCGTACGGGCATAGAGGACCGTTCCGCGAATACCATCCATGGCGTTCTGGACTTTGGATGTCCACCCGAATGGTGCGTTGATCTTGACGTTGCTGGTTGCCGAGAGAGGTTCCACCTTCTCGATGATGCCGTTGAATATTTCTAGCGAACCGTCCCAGTTCTGCTCTTGATGGGCCGTACCGCCCCAAAACAGATCAAAGGCCAATCGGTCCCAAATGGAATCTGTGAAAGCTTCAATGGAATCGATTTTTGGAAGCTTCTGGTCTCCGACCAAACGCAGTTTCAATGTGGAACGGTACCGAGCCGCGAAATCCCCAAGGTCCGGGAACTCATGCGCGTTGACCGGATGGAACGTGAATGTGTACTGATTGTCCTTGATTTCGAGTTTTGTATCGGCTTGAGTCCACTTGCCTTGGTACCAATCCCCGACATTCAGCCAGCCAGAGCCCCCGGCACCGGACGGACGATCGCGGGGGATCCTGGAATGGGGCCAGGAGGACTGCCAGTAGTTGAGTCGGACTGTCGTGGGATCGGGTAGCGAATCGGGATCGGCAAATGTCACAACCACACGAAAGATATCCCGGGCATCCTCCCAGATCACACCATAGTCTTTCCCACCACCATCCCAGGTTTCAATCTGCCCGAACGGGATGACATCAACCGGTGTCCCCGTTTGGGAGGCCAGACATGTGGAGGATAACAAGGCGAGGTTTAGAATACCGACTGAGAGACAACATCGATATAAATTGGATACTAGGTGTTGTTCAATCACTTTCATCCCAAGAAGAGTATTCAGAGTGAAAAGCGACTGGTTCATGAGGCTTCCCCTGTTGTGCTGTCAAAATAAGGCGATAGGTCGGATACCGGGTGAAGACATGATTTTAGTCTGATTCTATGGAATATTCAACTCATCACAGCACGGTCATAATCCAAGGAGAGAAGCCCGGCTTTTACAAAAAGCCGGGCATCTTGGCTTCCGCAATTCTTTTTGAGGACTTCAAAATAAGCGCATACCACGCGCCCATCGGACATCTTCAAAACACGTTCTAAGATGATGAAATTGGATCACTTACTCTTAGCGCGAAAAACAATCTGGTACGTCCGGTTTGGGTCGAATCTCCACGGATTGGGGATGAGCAGGAAGTTATCGGTGATAACTGGCCTAAGATCTTCTCCCTCAAGGATTGTGATGTTTTGAACGCGCTGGGGCAAGAAGCAGAAGATCGGCCTGCCCCCGCGCTGCGAGCCGTTCGAATCAACTGGTTTAAGAGTATCCTCGCCGGCACGAGGCTCCATGACGAAAGTAACCACATTCTCTGCCACGGTGAGCTTCTGATCCCACTGGAGCGGGCCGGGTGCCATGCGGGCGGACCATGCCGGATCGCCATAGAAGGCGAGCACATCGCGATCGAACAATAGACCGGAACCTGTCCCAGATCCTTTCGTCTGACCGGCCTTCGCCGGGATCCGGGCCAGTTCCGGGAATTCGGTTTGGAGCCGGTATAGGAGTGCCTGGTGATTGGCGAAGAACGCCTCGGCCAACGTGAATCGGCCCGGCTGTTCGACGAAGTAGTCGAGGCATCCCCAGCCGGCATAGCCGAACCATGTGGGGACAGTGTATCCGATCATCTGCCGCACTCCGGCACTGTTCAAAAATGCCAAAGCCATGGCGTCGGGCCCGTCGATATGGCCCATCAGGCAATTGCCGACCGGCAAATAAACCTTCGGATTCGGCGAGAGGATAGGATACTTTTCGCCCCGGGTATCGACGCCAAAGAGCTTCCCGGCCTCGGACCGGAACGATCCATTCCGATAGCGGAAACCAATCTGCCAATCCCGCTCGGTGGCGTGGCCGGATGTGATGAAGAGGTCGGCATGATATTCGTTGAGTGCATCGACCAGGGCTCCGGTCGTGTCGGCAGGCCCCTTTTCCTGCCGCGGCTCGCTCCCCTTTTCTTTGCGGACCATGCGGCCCTGCTCGATCTCGCAGTACCAGGCACCCTCTTCGCAACGATCCAGAGCCACTTGAGTTCCCGCGACGACGCGCCGGATGACAAGCGGCTGATCCGTCTGAGCGATCTTCAAAGCATTGGCCGCATCGTACCCTGTCAAAATACCCCAAAGTGCATCGGTGTAGGGATCGTCATCGAATCGGCGCATCAGGCCGTGGACCTGGGCGACGAATTCCCGCGTGGCCTCATCGGGCCGCGTAACGAAACAGACATAACGCGGGAACTGATGTTGCAGAGGCTCGAGCAATTCATCAATCGACTGAGAATACACAAGGACCGATGCCTGATATTTGGCTGCCAGAGCATCAACAACCTGCCTCCACTCAGTTTGACTCTCTGTCGTGCCCGAAACGGCTACCGCGTAATTGGAATTCGAGAATGCATTGGCTGATGAATCCTCCCCTGCTACGAGAGGCATTTGCCATGCCAATAAACAAATTAGAATCGAGAACAGCCTGAAAAATGAAAGAAGAATCATTTTTGGGGATCCTTTTGCGTTTTGCTCATTGCATGAAAAAAAATAAATTAGTGTTCGTCAGCGTTTCTTCGCGGTATTTTGTATTTAGGCTCGTGGACGGTTGTCATATTGGATCATAGAATCATCTTGTGACAGGATTCAATGAGGCAATCCAACAAAAGGTCTGCGAGACCCTTGAGCGGAGTCTGGAGCTCGGTCAAGAGACCGGCCGTGGATGATTCCTGTCAGACGGGTGGGCAGGTCGGGAGACCTGCCCACAACGAGGACGGTCGGGAGACCTGCCCACAACGAGGATATTAATGCCCAAGGTACGGGACTGCAATGATGGATGAAGAGACCGAAGGAACACCCGAATCGGAAGACGACCAGCTCGAGCGGGAAATCCGTTCCGGCCGCAAATTCACCTTGGCCGAGGCCATTGGCCGCCTCGGTGGCAAGGACTTGCTCAAAGGCACGTCACCGGTGACCCGGAAACGGCAGGCCGAGTTGGAAGTCGAGCAATATCTGAAGCAGAATCTTATCGACGCCGAGTTTGCTCTGGAGGTGGTGCTACTCCGCCGCGTCCGAAACAGCGAGATCCTCCTGGATATGGAATATGATCAACCACTTGCCGCCCTGGTACAGTTGATTGAGAGTTTCCTTGGTTCTGATGCTCTGTTGCACGATTTTGTCGACGAAGTGGATGCGGAATGGGGCCGGATCAGCTATGAACGGCCGCATTTTCAGCAGGAAGGCCACGCACCCGACCGGGACGATCCCTACACATTTACCTCCGTCCGGACGATGCTTCGACAATTGCTCCAGAAACTGCGTGCCTCGTCTGAGGAGACGTGAGAACGGGCTTCAATCCTCCGGCCGGCTTCCATCGCCGCACATGCGGACGATCTTCGGATCGAATCGAGCGACTTTTTCGACCAGGTCATCCTGGGCGGCCATCACGTCGTCGATGTTTTTATAGACTCCGGGCACTTCGTCCGCGCCAGCGGCCAGGATATGAATTCCCCGGTCGGCAAGTGTCCGCTGGATCGACCGGAACCGGTATTTCTCTTTAGCCTTTTTCCGGGACATCAGCCGCCCTGCTCCATGCGCGGCGGAATTGAGACTTGCCGGATTCCCACGCCCGCGGACGACATAGGCCGGATCAGCCATGGAGCCGGGAATAACTCCCAAAACGCCGGCGCCCGCGGGCGTGGCCCCTTTACGATGGACAATCACATCCCGGCCGCCATGATGTTCCTTCCAGGCGAAGTTGTGGTGGTTTTCAACACCGGCCATGATGTGCGCGCCGAGTAACTTGACGACGCTGCGGTGGATAATCTCATGGTTCGCGGCCGAGTATTCGCCCATCAAGGACATCGCGGCCCAATATTCCTGGCCGAGTTGGCTATCGAGGTCGAGCCATGCGAGGCGGCCGAGATCCTTCTTGTAGCGCGCGGGGAGGAGCTGCTGGGCAATCTGGGAATAGGTCGAACAGACAGACGCCCCGACACCACGGCTGCCGCTGTGACTCAACAGGGCGACATACGTGCCGGCATCCAGGCCGAGCTCTTTCGAATTCGTATCAAGGGTGAAAACACCAAATTCGACAAAATGGTTTCCAGAACCGCTCGTGCCGAGTTGATGCCAGGCGGTATCCTTTTTCTCACGCGTGACGCGCGAGACCGACCAATCCCGGTCCATGACCGGGTGCGATTTCGGTGTGTGAAACTCGGCTCCGACACCGAATTTGGTACCGCCCTCGATTGCCTCCTTGAACAGGTTGAATTGCTTATCGAGCGCCGAGACGGGTAGATCCAGGACGGATAGTTTCATGCGGCATGCGATATCGACTCCCACTGCGTATGGGATCACAACGCCTTCCGTCGCCAGGACACCTCCGATCGGGAGGCCGTAACCAACATGGGCATCGGGCATCAGGGCTGCCCCGACCGCCGATGGGACCTGGCACGCTTGGCGCATCTGGGCATGGGCGGCCGTATCAATGTCACGGCCCCACGTTTCGTAAGGAATGGCGCGGATCGGTTCGATATGCTTTTCAGCGAGCAACTGCCGAGCCAGTTCGCCCCAGAGCGGATCGTCCTCGTAATCGGCCGGTGCGTTCACGACCGACAGCACGAGTTGCCGGGCCCGTTTCCCTTTCAAGCCGATACTTGCGTCTTGGGCTGCCCGACTCAACGCCCCAATCGCTGCCTTCGCGCAACTCGGCGGGATCCCCAATTTAGCCAATTGACGTCGATTCATCCGTGCACCTTCACCCAGGTTGCGGTTCACCACAACCTTGCCAAATGTCGTTCGAGTAAATTTCGCTATATTCAGTAAAAATTTTATAAAATGCCTGGAGGCCCTCTCCTCCAATCCCAGAGGCCACGTGCCATGATACGCCAAGATGCCATGTTGGGGAAGTCTCGACAGGAAAGACACTTACGTCGAGTGGATTGTTTTGGGGCAGGGATGACGGACCAGAGCGAACCGAGCCCCTGTAACCCGTGTCATGAAAAATGAATGAATATCTCTTGTTTGATTTGGCAGGTTGCGGACTATAATAAAGACAGCTTGACGGAACGCACTTACGCGGTGCGTTGGACTAGAGGCCACACGTCGGGCCGCGAACCTGGCAAATAGCGGTTCGCTGTGGCGTAACAATGTAGCAAAGGAGGTGGTCCATTGAGCAATTCCTGTTTTAGCCAGATAGGTGGCAAAACTTGATCGACAACCGGCGGGTTGTCCGAGAGGACGGCCACCGCCCGCACTTGAGTTCCCGCGGACGCTTCGGCGATCCCGCCTGTCCTCAAGGGCAAATCAACAGACCCGGCCTCTTTCCTTGGGAGGCCGGGTCTTGTCTTTTTAGACTCGCCAATCCGATCCGATCCATGGTATAGAAGATGGTGTGGGAGTCCGTGATTGGAATCCTTACGAGTGAACTCTTATATCCTCGCATTCGATCCATGAATCACAAACAGGGCACTGGGCGAACCATGCAAGAGGATCCTCACGAAGCATTGATCGAATCAAGCTTACCGCTACTGTTCGCGACACGTACCGAAGCGTTGGACCATGGTCTCCATGATCCGGTTCTATTTCTTGTCGATTGCGAAGATCCGATGGGCGGCGAGATGGCCCGGGCATGGGTTGGCGATGATGCGGTTGACGATGCGGTCATCCTCGAATCTGCAAGCCGTGAAAATGACGATACCACCACCGTCCTCGCGCGGGCCGTGCCCTGGACTCAGTGCCAAAAAGAAGTGCCTGGTACCTTTCCGTACCTGGCGGCGGTCTTTGAAAAGAAGCCCGATCAAGACGGTTTCCTCGTGATATCGGTTACGAATGCTGGCGCGGCGGCTTTCACGGTACCTCTTGAGAGCTAAGCGATGCATCTGATTCTTGCCTCCGCATCGCCACGTCGCCGCGAATTGATGCGATCGGCCGGTTATTCGTTTGATGTTGTCCCTCCCGAATCTGATGCAGAGGATGCAATCGATTCGAAATGCAGCCCGGCTGAACTGGTCAAAAAGTTGGCGATCGCAAAAGCCGCGAATGTTGCCCACCGGCTCGCGAAAGAAGGTACTGGCCCAAGAAATCATTCTGGCCAGCAACAGGAACCGACAATCGTCCTTGCCGCCGACACAGTTGCCGAATGCGATGGGCACGTTCTCGGGAAACCAGACGATGAGCAGGATGCCCGGCGGATGCTCCAAATGCTGAGCGGCCGAACCCATCGCGTTCTGTCGGGTGTCTGTATCTGGCCGATTCGAAATCGGTCTCTTGAGCCGTACAGAGCACGCATCGCCGTCACCGTCCTTCGAATGGATCGATTAACACAAGACCAGGTCAACGACTACCTGGCAAGTGGCCAGTGGTGCGGTAAAGCTGGAGCCTTCGGTTACCAGGACCGGCTCGGCTGGGTCCATGTCATCGATGGCAGCGAATCCAACGTCGTCGGATTGCCCATGGAACTAGTCCAGGAAATGCTCGGGGAAATTAGAGGCTAAAGAGCATTTCAGAGAAGATTGCATTCCAACATATGCAGGAACAATTGACGATTCGAAGCCCGGCTTTTTCAAGAAGCCCTTAAGAAGCCC
>JAFGFZ010000183.1 GCA_016930815.1 Pirellulales bacterium
GGTTGGAAGACATGCTTCGCGGCGAATTCGCTATGTTCCATTCCGCTAACGGCACGGATTACCTCCGCGCAAAGAATTGCGTTCAGGCAGCTGTACTGCACCACGTCGCCCGGCTTGCGCAGCAGGTCCAGGTCACGGATATATTTTCGAATCGCCTCACGGCAGAGAAAGCCATTTTCGGCAATGATCTGCTTCCGGGCATCCTCGCCGACATAGGGACTTTCGCCGGACATATGCGTCATGAGATGGCGGATGGTTACGTCTTTCTTGTCACCTTGATTGAATTCCGGCAAATACTTGCCAACAGGATCATCGACTTGAATCTTGCCCTGTTCGACCAGAACCATGAGGCTCGTGCCCGTTGCGATTGGTTTTGTCATGGATGCCATATCGAAAACGGCATCCACAGGCATCGGTTCAACTTCCGGAAGGAACTGTTTATAGCCGTATGCCTTGCGCCAAGTCTCGTAGCCTGCTTCCGTTTTCTTACCCACCAAGATCACAGCCCCGGCCATATTCCCTGAGGTCAGCGTGTCTGGCACGACAGCATCCAGAGCCTCTTCCAGTGCCATGAAGTCGCCCGTTTGAGGGACGGTACGGAGCTTCATATTCCACGTCCATTCATCGAAATAGAGGTTGTGCCCGTCGATTTCGATCTCGCCGCGTTGGAAGTCATTGGGCTCGCTGCGATAGCTTGTCTTCGGTGGCACGAGCTGGCGTGCATAGTCCAGATTCACGATCAGGCGATAGGGGTCCATGCTTCCGCAATAAAAATCCCGCACCCGTGGATTGGGATGCTTTTGCAGCCCATACGAAGGATCCGCGGGCAGCCAGCCCCAGGGCTCGATATAGAATTCCACCCAATCATGCATGTTCCAGTTATTGGGTTTACTTTCCCATCCAGACTGCCAACGAGCGGGAATGCCGGCGGCACGGCAGAGTGTGATGAAGAGCAAGCCCTGCACGCCGCAATCACCCTGGCGTGTTGTCATGGCTTTGTCGGAGATATTGCGTATGATGCTGTATTCCATTTCCGAGCAATAACGAATATGTTCGTCCATCCAGTGAAAGAGTTTCCTCGCACGGAGCAACGGATTGGGTTCCTCGGCGGTGACTTCCGCGACCGTCCGGCGGATTGCGGGCGTGAATAAAATATGGGGGGGCCGCTCGGCCGTGTATTCCCCAAACAAAGGACTCGTGCGATCAAGGGGTCTGGCTTTCGCTGGATCAAGATCCGGGCAAAAGGCACTGGTCTCGAATTCAAAGGTAATTTTAAAGACAGGCGGTTTTGTTGGATCCGCCACGGTCTGCTCAAAATAGACGGTCCGATGCGGTTGCCCGGCGGGAGAAACAACCGGGCCAGCCGGTTCCGATGCGATGAACCGGACATGACGCTGCTGGCGATATTCTTGCGGAAAGGGGAGCCAGCAACGCACCTTGGCGCCGGCTTTTAACCGCGGGTGGTTATTTTTCACGGCCAACTGATAAGTCACGTAGTGCTTCACTGGATAAACCATCGGACTGTCGGATTGGTCAGCCATTTCGAGTAATCGAGCGATATGTTCCGGCAACGAGAATTTCCATCCGGACCGCTCGGCCCGGTTGGCCTCTTTTCGGCGAATACGGGCTTCTTCGCAGAAGCGAAACAGGTTCTTTGGTTCGCTTTCGAAATATCGAATTTGGCCATCGATGAGACGATATTGCAGGTATCCTTGATCCCGCCATCGGATGATATCCGCCTCCGTAATGTCGGGAATTTCCTTCGAGAGCTTGGTCAGGAGTTCGTCACCGGTCAGGTTGAAGTCAAGGCGGATGCGGCGAATGATCTCCAATTCCACGCGCCAGGGATCGACGACCGGACCATCCAATGTTTCGATCTGACTTTGCAAGATCGCCTCAGCATCCTGAAAACGACCGGCATCCACCGCTTCATGAACTTGATGGATCAGGTCGGTCTCATCGAGGGGCCCGGCAGCCAGAATGGGGAGGGCAAACAGGACAACAGAAACCATGAAAAATCTCATGAGATGGCACCTAAAAAAATCGTTAAAAAGCGGGCTGGGATCGCTAAATCATTGGCCTAGAATAACTTGGATTGGCCATCGTATCAATGAGCCACCTTATGTTATACTCGCCACCAGGATGGGCCCGGAGGAAAATATCGTTCCATTCGACGGCTTCCGGCTCGATGAATGGTGATTTTTTCGATGGAATAGCCAGAGCGATTCCTCTTTTTCCTGCATGCAAGGAGACCACGTATGAGACCCGCACAAGCGCTAAAAACCATTTCAGTTGTATGGTCAAGCTGCATTCTACTGGCATCCACAACATGCTCAAGCACCATGGCCCAGACCTCGGTTCATCCAAAGAAAATTCCCGTGATCCTGGACACCGATATCGGAGATGACATCGATGATACATGGGCATTGGTCCTGCTCCTGAGATGTCCCGAATTGGACCTGAAGCTCGTCGTCGGCGATTATGGCAAACGTACGTACAGGGCATCCTTGATTGCTAAGTTACTTGAAACAGCAGGCCGGACGGACATCGATGTTGGACTGGGGATTGGCAACGAAGCACAAGGCACCGAACGGCAGTCCGAATGGGTATCGGATTATCATTTGACATCCTACCCAGGCACCGTGCATCAAGATGGCGTGCAAGCCATCATTGACACGATCATGAACTCGCCGGAACCGGTCACATTGATTTCCATCGGCCCCGTTCCGAACATAGAGGCCGCACTGGATCGTGAACCTCGTATCGCCGAGAAGGCGCGCTTTGTTGGCATGTATGGCAGCGTGCGAAAAGGCTATGGAGGCCAACCGAGTATCTCGCCCGAATGGAATGTGCGGGCCAATCCGAAGGCTTGCCAAAAGGCACTCTCGTCGCCTTGGCCTATCACAATCACCCCGCTGGATACCTGTGGCCTGGTCCATCTGCAGGGCGAGAAATATGCCGCGGTTCGCGATTGCAAGGATCCATTCATCCAAGGACTCGTTGAAAACTATCGTATTTGGTGGAGAAACAGCTCGGAATATTCAAAAAATCCACAAAAGGACCAAAAGGGCAGCAGCACGCTGTTCGATACCGTTGCCGTCTATTTGGCCTTCGCTCAGGAGCTCTGCAAAATGGAGATGCTACCAATCAGAGTCACTGACGATGGCATGACCGTGATCGATCCTAAAGCCCAAAAGATGAACGTGGCCACGGAATGGAAGGATCTGGGCGCCTACGAGGATTTTCTCGTTGACCGCCTTACAGGAAAAAAATGACTAGACGGAATCACGGGATTGCGTTTTGAATCGCAAACTCCATGACAAGATATGGATCCATTGCGCGCCGTCGGTGGAAATCGCGCCAGAAACAGCGACCGTAGTTTGACTCGATCTCCCGTATCTCTGGAATTTGTGACGTTCATTTCCAATTTCACCCTAGCCTGGGGTA
>JAFGFZ010000025.1 GCA_016930815.1 Pirellulales bacterium
CTTCTCTATTGATTTCTGGATTACTCTGAACGAGTTGACTGCCGGCCAGATAGTTTTGGACAGCCGGGATGCATCGGGCAAAGGCCTGATGGTTACGACCACCGAGCGTGGCACAATTCGAATTGAAATGAGCGATGGCGAGAATGTCGGCCTATGGCAATGTGACAAGGACATCCTCAAGCCCGGCATCCGGCACCACGTGGCAATCATAGTTGACGGCGGTCCGAAAGTGATTAGTTTCGTGATCGACGGGATCCTCTGCGATGGTGGCCAAGACAGCCCATACGGGTGGGGCCGATTCAGTCCCCAGTTGGACGAGGTCAATGGATCGGGCAAACTACGGATCGCACCAACACTGAAAGGCCATCTGGACCGTCTTCGCCTTTATCGGCGCCACCTGCGGATATCGGAGGCGGTGGCAAATTACTCAAACGGATGAACACAATCTCATGTGCCCTGTACCTGTAACTGAACCTCTTTCATCTTGTATCTGCGCCCCCTTGCCACAAGTCGATGGGCCGCTTCACGCCGGTTGGCCTGGTGCTTAAACGCATCGTGTTGAGCTCGATTCTCAGGGCTTGCGGCAGCTGCAGAAGTACCTGTTGTCGCGCCCGGCCTACTGCGACCACTGCGTCGGCTGGCGTACCCAGCGGTGGCGAGCCAGTTCGGCCAGCAGTTCCGGCAGCAGGGGCGGTGCATCGCTGGCAGCCAGATTGGCTTCCACGTGCTGGACCTTGCGCATGCCGGGAATGATGGTGCTGACCGTGGGCTCCGCCAGAATGAACCGCAGGGCCAGATCGGGCAGCGTGCTGCCGGCGGGGACCAGCGTCTGGAGACGCTCGGCCCGCTCGACGCTGGCCGCCAGGTTCTCCGGAACGAAGTAGGTGTTCCGCCAGTCCCCTGCCGGCCAGCGGCTGTCGCGTGTCAGCGTGCCCGTCAAGGTCCCTTCGTCGAATGGCACCCGGGCGATCACAGCGACATCGTGCTGCCGGCAGGCGGGGAACAATTCGTCCTGCGGGTTCTGATCGAAGATGTTGTAGATTACCTGGACCGCGTCGATCAATCCGCTGCGGACCGCTTGCAGACCGTTCCACGGCTCCCAGCGATTCAGGCTCAGCCCGATCGCGCGGATCAGTCCCTCGGATTTCAGCTGATCCAGGGTCTTGATCCAGCGATCATCGGCCAGCCAGGCATCTTCCCAGGTATGCAATTGCATCAGGTCGAAAGCTTGCAGGCCCGCGTTCTGTAAACTGCTCTCGACGTACTTGCGAATATGATCGGGCGGAAAGCAGTCGTCCAGCGAGTACTCGCGGCGGCTGGGCCAGCGGCGGTTCTTGGGCGGAACTTTGCTCGCCGTGTACAAGCGCCGATCGGCATTGGCCCGCATTAGTTCGCCCAACATGCGCTCGCTCTTGCCGTCACCGTAGGCCCAGGCAGTATCGAAGAAATTGCAGCCCAGATCGACGGCTCGCTGCAGCGCCGCCCGCGAATTGTCATCCTCTGAGCCTGTCCAGCCGGCCATGCCCCACATGCCGTAGCCGATCTCGCTGACCTGCCAGCCTGTCCTGCCGAACCTCCGGTATTTCATCGCGCGACTTCTTACCAGTTGCCCAATAACCTGTCGGGTTCGCGTACTCCCACGCGGCAACCCGGTGCGACTGGATTCAATATAACAGATTGCCCAGGCCTGGACGATGACGGGGCCGGCAGGCGATCGCGCACGCCGAATCGAGCCCCGCCCTGGACTCGGGAATCCAAATAAGAACAGCAATACTGATTCATGACCGTTTTCTTCTGTTTTAAATGGAATAATTCCAGCACACCCTGGAAATCAGTCCCAGATCCCATCCCGGAGATATCTCTCGATCTTCTCGATCACGTCGTCCACTGGCCGGCGACGCTCTCGATCCGCTTTGATCTGTGCCGCCAGTCTAGCTTGTTGCCTTCTATGCCTTGCTAGGCGACGAAGCCGATCATAGTAACCCTTAAGAGGGTATTTCTGTTGGGTTTGGCACCTTGGTCCTGGGCGGACATAAACGAAATAACGCCTTAGCTGATCCAGATGGCTGCTCGTGAAGATGAAATAGCCGTTTGGCCCTTTTTGTGGTGATGGTGATAAATGGCAGCCAAGACGTGCGTTACGGATCCGCCCCCGGGTAACAACGAAGTTCTCTGCAGATAGCTTGCTAATTATTTCACCTACGCGCATTGGATTGGCTGTTTTTTACAAAAAGTGCCAAATAGACTGTTTTCTGTCTAGGCATTATATGGCAACCGGCTTGCAATCGAGAAGCGAATGAGACGAAATTCAGGGTCTGATGTGCGAAGATGGCCAGTGATCCCTGGTATAGATCTCATTCTATAACCGGCCTTGCGGTGATATCGAATAAAACATGGTTTTAGCGATCAAATACGGCCGCTTGAGGGTCGGTTAGTATCTTTGGCCATATTGGACCGTTTGCGTGCGTCTTTGGGCCTCTAATCGTGTTTTATCTGCGGATCGGTATTGATACTTCTGTAGTCGAACCGCTGCCTTGGCCTTCTGTTCATCAGTCAATCTGCGACGCTTCAATGGCCCGGCAATATGGGCTACCCGGTTGAAGTCTTTTACGTCGAACAGAAAAGAGGCTTCGTCGTCGCCCTCAGTATATAGCATCACGAAGTCCAACTTCTTGATCTTGGCCCTGGTTTTCCGATGACCATCGACAAATAGCTCAAGTATTTCGCCACCATAGGGATTGATATGGCCGATCTTGCATGGGATCCGCATAAACCACGGATCTAAGGATTCACGTGGGCGGTGCTTGGGATCGTAGCACTCATCGAAAGCGATTTTGTACCGATCGCCGAATCGCTCCAGCAGGTTGACACAATCAGGATCTACCATCTTTCATTTTCCTTTCCAATCCGCCACCGAACCGCCGGTATTGAGGCGGGCCGACGGCCGGGGCGGGCGATGGAGAGTCCGTTCACTCTTCCTCATAAACTTCGGAATCAAGCCACTCTCGAACCTTCACGAGTGACAGGAAAATGCGAGGACATCTCTTGTCCTGCACCTGCAGGTCGGGCGGAATCGGATCGCACCAGTCAGAGCCAAAATCCCACTCATCGGGCGCATCGCATGAAAAGCCTTTCGCCTCGTCAGACCATAGGTAATCGAGAATATGTTCCAGAGCCTCGATTGTCTCTTCATCCAGTCGCGGTTGCCAAATTGTGCCTACATCCATTTTTCAGTTCTCCCATCACGGCCAAGGTTAGTAATCCCGCCTCACCGCTGGCCGCTTGCGGTAGTCGGGTTTTCAAAAGTTCGTGAAACCCGCCCCGGATCGCCGTGTTCCATGCCACGGGTCACCGGGACGGGGACGGAGAGTTTAAACTTCACAGGTGTTTTTGTTCACCCACTCGGCAACAAGGCGTTTACTTTCTAACCGCCCAAAAGCTTCGTCCCGCATGGCCTTCAAATCTAGGTCATTGCTCGGCTTCGTATCAGACAATATGAGTTTGTCTAGCCACTCCTGAACAACATTAAGGATTTCCCAAGCTTCGTCTCGGATAGCCTGCCAATACGGGTCGAAGCCCCACTCATTATCAGAAGCTATGGAGTCACGCGTGTAGTCAAAGATGTGGTTCAGTTCCTTTACAGGTATTTCCGAACAATTCATTTTTCAATTCTCCATCGCGGCCGAGGTTACTTATCCCATCCACCACCGGCCGCTTGCGGTAGTTGGGATTCAAAATCATTCCTTCTTTGGCGCCGGCCAGTCGAGAATCGTCACGATGGGTGAGGCGCCGGTTGATCGATCCACTTTGATAAGGCCGGCTTTCTCAAGACAATCCAAACCACGATATACCGAACGCCGATTAATGCCGAACAGATCCCGCCATTTCGGAGTGAGTCGAATCCGATCCCGTCGCTCGACAGCGCTAGCGTGCTGTACTGCCAATGCCACGCGTAGGGCCTGGCCAGAGAGTCTGGCAGCGCGCCCAATCCAAGGACCGGGGATAGGCTCCCTAATAAACCAATTGGCCTTCGATCGTCGGCGCCGCCGACTAGTTTTTGTTTCGATAAGAATACCGGATTCCGGTAGTCTGAAGTCCTCAAGATCGATCTCAGAATCCATCCTCTATCTATCTCCTTAATATATTAATAAGACTTTTAATAAGACTGTACGGGTGTGACATTTTGTCCCAGGTCCCCCTTTTCAAGTCCGCCAGGATTCCAACCACTTCCTCCCAAAATATCCGCCCTCGATCATCCATATACCGATCAGGCCAGCGCACGATC
>JAFGFZ010000184.1 GCA_016930815.1 Pirellulales bacterium
CCTAGAGTTCCGGCTCGGCAGGAGCCTCGTCCTCCCAATTTCCGGACACCCTCAATTATTTCATCGGTGTGTCTGGACATCTCCGCGATCATAGCGAATATATGAAGTCTTTGAATGAAATCTGTGAAAACGCAAAGGTCGCAGGAATTCAAAGAGATACAGGGAGAGGTGATGGTTATTGATCCAATTCGGATGACTTGTTGAATTGGAATGCATAGAGGTCGCAGTTGCGTAGCATGAACTGAAGACGAATGATTTGACCACTCAACTGGCTCACATCACTTTTCCTGTGCCAGGTGACCGGACGGTTGATTTCATTGCATGTATGGATGCGATCGCAATCGCGGATGGAGAAACCTTCGATCGGTTGCGCATTTTGGTCGAGGATACCCACACGAGCCATGCCTGTTGCCGAGGTATCGATATTCAATACCAGCTGATTCCCCTCGAATCGAAGTGGTGGCGTGGTAAACTCACCCCCGGTGTACGCGCCGCGGACGGATAGGAATCCATCCCGTCGGAGAACAAGGCGGCTGATTACGGCGATATTCTGATCCGCGCCCAGTCCGGCTTGGCGCAGTAGATTCTTGTTGGCTTCATTTCGATCCCAGCCATGGAGCCAGTCACTTGCCCGGTAGTACAAGTACATCTGGCGGCCAGTGACGTCCGGCACCAATCCGCGGATCACACGGGCCGAGGCCCAATCGAATTCACCTTGCATGCCAAGCGGCACGAACGGGCGGCGATCGTACCGATTCCAGAGGATCCCGTCGCGACTTGCGGAAAACTGCGTGTCCAGAGGACCGGCGTTGATTGGTATCCGATCCGGGAATTCCGCGAGGGCGCCAGGCACGTAATGATAGTATGCCGTTGGGAACATGTAATACGCGTTGTCAGCCCATGGGTACTTGATGGCCGCGCTCATGTAGAAGTCGACCACGGGAGTCTTGCCATGGAATGGATCCTGTTGATCCGAACCGAAGACGATCGGCATCTCTTGCACATCCGGAAATCCGCCGAGCTGATCCGATTCACCCCGCGCAATGGCCCGGCCTTGCGATCCGGGATCCCGCCGGTTCTTCCGGACATAGGCCACGTATTTGCCAATGCGTTCATCCCAGAAGATGACATTCTGGCTATCCAGATGATGGCCCTGTTCCTGCGGACGGGCAATCACAACCGATGGATGGGTCAGCTTCCAGTGGATACCATCGGGAGATGAGTAAACATGGATTGCCTGGCTATCTTCGTCTTGAACATCGGCGCCGAATTTGGCTACCATCCGGTATCGCTCGTTTTCTGGAGCGTTCGTATCGAGAAAGACCATGCATCCGTCTTGGCCGAGTTCGATCCCCGCCGCGCCGTGGCCAACCACGATGTTATTCCACGGCTCCTCCCCGTATCGAATGAGATTAATCTTGGGTCTCTCCCAATGAATTCCGTCCTCGGAAAGAGCCAGGCAAATACATCCTTCGCGTGTGGTTCCGTCCCATTGGATCGTATCCATGGCATGATACCACATATAGTAGAGATCGCCCGTTTTGAGAACACTGCTATACGGCCCAATCCCGCCCTGTTCCCATGCGTATTCCGGCGCAATGGTCTTTTCACCCGTCTTGCGGGGAGGGTGGACAACCAGCTCCACGCCGCGAGCTTCGGCAAGGAATGTGCGATCGATGAACACCTGCCGGCCAGCGCCGATATCGAGAATGGATGGAATCTCGGCAGATGGTTCTGCGGCTGGGCATAATCCGCTTGTCAATCCAGAGATCAGTGCAATGACGGCAAATTGGAATGAAGCCCGACGAAGTCGCATCATGGAAGTATCTCCTAGTGGTAGAGTAACCATTTGGACCGCTGATTGCGAAATGCATCCACGCCCTCGTTCCAAACGGCCAGGATTTCATCGAGTGGCCGATTCTGTTCAAAGAGCTTCCGGATCCGGTCCGTGCCACACACCTTGTCGAACATCTGGTCGCGGGTACCGCCAAAGAACTGGATGTCCGGGTCCAATTGGCGGATGGCATCCATGATATGGAATTGGATGGGAGTGAGGGCCGCCTGGTTCCGGTCCGTGAAGTGGATTTGCACGCCCCCCAACGTCTTTTTCGCGTGGCGCGTGTAATAGGGCTGCCAGAAAGTGGGGCGAAAGAACAGGCCGGCAAGCTGGCGGCGATTCAGCTCGTCCGCCAATTTCTTTGGATCGATATCCGGGGCTCCCGCCAGCTCGAAAGGAAGCGTGTAGCCAACCCCCTCGCTAATTACCTGCAATTCCCCCATGATGCCAGTCGCAGCATAGTACAAAGCCGTGCTACTTCGCGGGACGTGTGGTGACGTGGGGATCCATGCCAGACCGGTCTGATCGAACCACATCGAGCGGTTCCAATTCCGCATTGGAATCACGTGGAGGTCGCACTGGATTCCCCCAGGTAACCACCCCTCGCCATTGATCATTTGGGCCAGTTCGCCGACCGTAAGGCCGTGGATGTACGGGATCGGCAGATAGCCAACGAAAGACTTAAATTCCGTGTCCAGAGGCCGCCCTTCGATCCGAGTGCCCGTCAATGGATTCGGGCGGTCGAGGACAAGAAATTCAATATCGAACTCGGCCGCGGATTCCATGGCGGCGGCCATCGTGCTGATGTATGTGTAGGAACGCGAACCAATATCCTGGATGTCGAAGACGAGAACGTCCATGCCGGAAAGCATCTCGGCGGATGGCTTGCGGTGCTTGCCGTACAGGGAGTGAATTGGGAGTCCGGTGATGGTGTCGCGAGCGTCTTCCAATTCCATGCCAGCCGGAGCCTCGCCCCGGACGCCATGTTCCGGGCCGAACAGGGCAACCAGGTGCACGCCGGAAGCATTGTCCAAAACATCAATCGTTGACCGGAGATCGCTCGTGACACCCGTCGGATTCGTGATCAGACCGATCCGTTTGCCAACCAGCGGTTTGAAATCTTGCTGGATGAGCACGTCGATTCCGAGTTGAACCTGGGGATCAGGACTTGGATTTCCTCCATAGGCCCCAGGGAATCCCAAAAAGAATTCGAGTAGCCCGATGAGCGTCCGTTGGAATCGCCGTCTGTGATGCATCGAGGTGTTCCTATTCTTGCACGGACTCCAGACGTGGATCAGCAAGATCCAGCCGGTACATGATCTGGTTGTAATCGTACCGTGGCGTGGCTACGTCATTCCCGGAAAACGTCTGGGTGTATGTTCCTTCAAAATAGATCACGCGACCATTCTCCTGATCGAAGAAAGGGTGATGGACCGGATTGTAGAAGCTGTACTGATCGTGGGTGACGATCTTCTTGGCACGCCGCCATGGGCCGGTGAGTTCCATCGCCTCAGCGTACCAGATTTCACCGAGATAAGATGTTCCACCGGACTGGCATCCAATGTGGATCCACCGTTGGCGATATGGATTCCAACTGACGGATCCGCGGTGGATCAGAATAGGCTTGCCGGAATCAACATCGATTGGAAGGAAATGCGACTCTTCGGCTTGGAGCTGTCCCTTGGAAATGAGTTCCCGCTCCATAGTGCTGGTCATTGGCTTGGAACCGCGGCGCCATGCGTAGTCCGGTTTGCCATCGGCGTTGCGGATCACCGTTGTCTCGTTCGCGGATGCCTGGGGATCCGCAAGGCACGAGTAGACTTCATAGGTTTCCGGATGAATATAGTGTTCCCAATCGGCTTGTACGCGGACATTCGGGAATGTTTCTCCAAAATAGATGTAGTCAATTTCTCTTTCACGGTGCTTGATCGGGTGTGCCTGTGCCGGAAACAGCCATCGATCTTCCATATCCAATTTTTTCAATCGCTCGAATTCCACCTTCTCGTCATTGAGCACGGCCAGACCATGTTCGAGCATCTTCGACAAGGATTCCATGTGCGCATAATGACATAGAAGCCGCTCGCGTCCAGTCGAATCGGGCAATGTCAGAAAGCCATCGGCCCAGATCAGGCCCTTTGGAACTCCCAAGCGAGCGATTGGCCGGCTGAAACCATCTGGACTGGTGAAGTAGTTTAAATTGACACCCCGTTCGGGATTCAGACCGCCTTGATCCGGCCGCTCGGACGTGGCGGCTGCCATCCAGAAATGTCCGAGCGGGTAACTCATCCTGGATGTATCACCCCAGAACCACCAGATCTTATCCCGATACATTTCAGCAAATGCGGAATCCTGACCGGCAACCATGCCGCTACAAAGCGGTTCCGCCAAAGGAATTGGCTCGCCCAGCAGGAAACTGTCTCGATAGATACCTTCGCCGGTAATACGATAGAGGCGCTCGGCCAAGTTCACCCGCTTCATCCGAATCGTGGCTTTCCCGCCGGCGGCGACCTGCAGACGAACTCCAGAAAAACCAAACCCGTCCTTGGGAGGCTGATAACCGTGGCTCCGGACGTAGAAGAAAATCTCCTGATCCATCAGGCCGGGTTCGTTGAAAGCAACCCAACCGCCGCTATCGGTGATCCAGCGAAGATGATTCACCGTCTCCAGCTCGACTAGCGGAATTCCTCGCCCAGTCTGGCCATCGATCACCTGAATCCCATAATAGTCCGCCGGTTGGTTGGCATGCACCCGGGAGGTAAAACTTGCCATTAAAAAGAAAAGAAATAGAATTGCGTGACGCACCGGATGCATGTCCTTGATCCCCAACTTGATTAACAAAAATTTGTTTTGGACGTGTGGAACCTAGTGAATACAATACGCTGCACATCGAATGATCCTTGCGCTACGAATGGACCCGGGCGACCATCGAGAACCCAGTGTTTTGCGGATGGAAAGCGTGATCCTGGGTCCATTGTCTGCGCAATCATCAATAAAAATATATGGAATACCATGCGCGCTAGCAAGGGGAAAGCATGCGGATGGCAGCGTGTATCCCAGGATCCATGTGACGGATGGTTTAAACGATTCGAGGCAGCTGGCGATGTCGATCATTGAAAGATGCCCGGCTTTTTGCAAAAGCCGGGCATCTGGAAACGTCGTGCATACCAATTATTTTTTCGAAAGGACCAGATGAACAAGAAGAAAGCGTATTCCGCCCTATTAGCGATTAGTCCAATTATCTCGTTCTGTTGCATGAACACCATTGGTGTTCCATCCATGGCTCAACAAAAAATGGAATCAACCATGAAAGATCAACCGGTTGATGAAGGAATCGGGCGTACCGAATTGGCGACTTTGGGTGCTGGATGTTTCTGGTGCGTTGAAGCCGTCTTTCAGCAACTGGATGGCGTGGTTTCCGTTGTTTCAGGGTACTCGGGAGGGCATCTGCCGAATCCGAGCTACAAAGCAGTTTGTACCGGCACGACGGGGCACGCGGAGGTCTGCCAGATCCGATACGATCCGGAGAAGTTGGCTTACAAAGATTTGCTGGAAGTCTTTTGGAAAATCCACGATCCAACGACTCTGAATCGGCAGGGCCATGATATCGGCACCCAGTATCGATCGGTGATTTTTTATCATGATGACGAGCAGAAGATGCTTGCCGAACGCTACAAGCGCAAGCTGGATACATCCGGCGCTTTTGCGAATCCGATCGTAACGGAAATTGTGCCCTTCACCGAATTCTATCCCGCCGAGCCATACCACCGGGACTATTATCGTAACAATCCGAATCAGGCCTATTGCCGGGCTGTCATCCGGCCGAAATTGGATAAGTTCAAGAAAGTCTTCAAGGAGAAGCTCAAAACAAGCAAATGATATTGCCAGTTACGGCTTTGGAGAATAAGGAATCTCGGAAGCTTCCGGGGACGGTTTGCGTTTAAGTAACTCACTCAGCTGGAATGCGTGGTAGGTCTGCTCAGCGGCTGGTTCACCTGTGACGGACGCGTTGGCAACCCAGAATCGCGTACTCGCGGGCTCAAACAGCGCGTTATGCAAATTCGATTGCATGGCGACGGGCCGGTCCATGAGACGTATGGCCGATTCCGCATCAAACTTCCCATGGTTCGCTTTGACCCGGCGGGCCAGCTCTTCGTATCGTTCCTTGGCCGACAGAAGCACCGCATCGGCAACCGGATGAGGAAGCCGCGGATGGCTGGAACCGGGCTCGATCACCTCCATGGTTTCCCAGGTGCATGCCAAACCGGCGGCTCGATTCGACCGGCCATCCGAGATCACATAAAAGTATTCGCAGGTTCTCGGATTGTTGCGAAACACGTCGATGGCGGTATCGAGATCGGATGTTGCCTGAAGAACTTCCCGGACAAGGAATGACATGGGAACTCCATCCCAATGCCCCTGTCCGCCACCACCCATCTCGCCGATGGAAATATGCTCCGCATTCAATCCCGTCACCGAACCAATGAATCCGGCATAAGTCACATTCGCGAACGGTATTTTCCCATCCGGTTCGGCAACAATCAAAACAGCATGTTCCTGCAGCCGCCAATCAATGGCATAATCCAGCACCCGCCCGTGGTAGAGTGTGCCGTCGCGGGTTGCCGTATTCATGATCGCGAAACCACTGCAATGAAAGGCCTCCGGAATGAAATTCCCGGCATAAACATCGTTCCGCGGGATTCCCGATGCGGTAGCCAGGCCATCCATTTCTT
The DNA here is from genome assembly GCA_016930815.1 of Pirellulales bacterium. GTDB lineage: Bacteria > Planctomycetota > Planctomycetia > Pirellulales > Lacipirellulaceae > JAFGFZ01. Next base: position 6,568 of record JAFGFZ010000184.1, read on the forward strand.
CAAAATAGTCTTTCGGTACGAACTTTTTTTGGGTCGCGACGATCCCATCAATCACGATCCTTGGTTGAATCTCCACCGGCCCCAACTTGACCGTCTCCTTGCCCCTGACATTCAAGAGATAGTCAAAGTTCTCGAGGCAATGCCTTTTCATCAGGGCACCATGTTGGTAGCCCATCTCAAAGGGAGTTCCTTTCAAATGCAGAACCGGATAGCCATCGATCCGTTCCAGCCAGCCCTGGCCACATCGGGCGACTGTTTCGGCGTTTGCGATGGATGAAAATCCGAGTAGGAAAATGGGCAGAATGAGAACGAAGCGCAAAGAATATCGAACCAGGGCATTCATGGTAAATTTCTCTCATGGATTATTAAGGGGAGCTTGAAAGATTAATACAGCACCACCGAATCATCCGGGAGCCAGCCCTCTTGATCGCTGGGCAATCGGACGCGCAGCCAATTTCCTTGCCGGTACACGAGCCGAAACTCCGTCCCTTCGGAGAGTGGTTCGGTAAACGCCGGCTCGTATGTCGTGGCATTGCCTTTTCTGGCAATGACTCGATCTTGGATCACGACACCGTGGAGGATTCGATCGTATCGATACCAATCATAGCCTGCCGAGAAAGAAAAAAGAAGAGTCAGGACCACGGCGGCAATCGCGAGGTTCTTGATCAGACGGCGCCGGAGGAATAAGGCACAAACCCCAAAACCAAAGGCGATCGCGGCGGACAAGGCAACGATCTTGAATTTTTCCGGGTAGCTGAGCCAATGCTGCCAGAACAAGATGTACTCGATCATCGGGCGCCTCGGACTCCCACCAGGCTCGGCACCTAATGCCAAGTTCAGATTGGCATCCAAATAGGGATCCCGAGGCCGATAGCGTTGTGCGTGCCGGTAGGCAGCAATGGCTCGACCGCGTTTTCCAGCCTGCATGAAGGCGTTCCCCTGGTTGTAGAGAACGGTACCGGAGACGATGCCCGAATCGAGAATCTCCTGATACATCGCGGCGGCACGCAGGTAATCCTCTGGCGAATCGGATGCGTCAAATTGCTGCAACGCGCCCTGGAATGTTCGGACCGTCTCCAAATCGATCTGCCTCGCGCAGCCTGCCGCGAATAATGCAAATGTGCAAAGCGTGCAATGGATACGAAATAAGCTGGTGATCCGAGACAATTCAGCCATCCTTATGGTCCCTTCCACGCCTTGAGTTGCCGGATCGTCTCTTCCAGTAAGGCTTTGGCTTCGGTGGCAAATGGTTTCAAATCGTGGTCCATCGCACCGTACTGGGCAGCATCACATTTTTCCAAAAGGTTGCTGAACCGAAGAGCGAGGTCCGGATCCAGACCCATGGTTTCCAGTGCCTGCCGAGCATCTTTGGGAGTGAGTCCCGCTTCCGGCACGTTTTGAACATCGGCGACCAGGCCGCAGAAGGCATTCCGTAGTTGATCCGCTCCATCCAGCGTCCGATTTTGAGCCAATTGGGCCAAAGCATCGCGCATGCGTCGTCGGGCTTTCCCAGCAGCGCCGCGCCGGCGAAGCAGCGCGGTATCCCCGGCCACGCGTCGTACCTGGTCCGTCACCAATGCCACAACAGCGTACGCTCCCAACAGGCTCCCGAGTCCCGCCAGCCACCACGTGGGATGAATGGACTCATCCCTAATCTCCTTGGGATCGGTGATATTGGCAACAATTCCCTCGCGACGCGATTCCAAACGATGATTTCTAGACGATGAGCCGCGCTGGCCAGAAACGATTTGATCCTCGGATCGCCGATCTGCTTTGGCAACTTGTATAGGAATCGGATCCGTCCGGAGTGTGGCATATTGTTCCTGATCCACGTCAAAATAGACAATCGACACGCCTGGGAATACCGAAATGGTTTCATCGATGGGCCGAAGGCCATACGTGAACTGGCATCGCTTGCGATTGGTTTCCACGGTTGCTTCGTAAATGATGAAATGATCAGCGATTTCAGGAATTTGTTTCAGGTCAGGTGCCGAAATACTCTGCAGCGTGCCATCGCCGATGAGTGTTAGCGTAAGCGTCATGGGATCGCCCACTTTTGCCTGCTTGGGTTCCAGATTGCCATTCCATTGAAATCGGCCAATGGCACCCGTATACAACATCGCCTCATCACCCGAAGGTGGAGGAACATCCTGGATAGGAACTTCAATCGGTTGGGCGACGGCGTAGATCTCCTCCCCGATGACTTGATTTCGGCTATTCAATTTCGTGCCGAATGCCCCTTGGAGTGTCACCGGCCCGAATCGGAATGTTCCGGTCTTTTTTGCAATGAATGTCCGTGGAAATTCGTATTTCCAATAGTTGGTCTGTTTCCCGTCCTTGTCGGGTAATTGGACCTGCACTGGCTGGGGTTTGAATCGCGATAGCCTATCTTCGAAGAAGAAAGAAATCGAATTCCTGCCAATATCATTCACATTAAATCCGTCCCGTGCGCTACTCTGCATGGGACCCAGCCAATCTTGCCAATTCATTTGAGGTTCTAGACCATCCGGCAGTTCTTCATCCGCGGCCCATGGGATATGGAGTCTCGGCGCCTCATCGAATCCAAGTGGGCTCTTTGCTTCGAATGGGGCTGGAAGACTTTTGATGGCAACGGTCAGTGTGACCGTGAATGGCTGCATTGGATAGAGATTCGGCGGATCGACTCGGAGATCCATCACAACCACGTCTTGCTGATCGGCCGGGATGACCTCCAGGAACTGCTCCTGCCCAACAAGGGACTGGCCATCCACGGTGACCACTGGGCCAGGAATGGTTAATCGGCCCGTCTTGCGGGGAGTCAAGCGGTATCGATACTCACGGCCACGGCGGATGTTCTGGGTCATGCGACCATTGATGATCGTGATCGAGGTCGAATCGAGCGACTGTTCACCCAGGAATTGGACATCGAAATCTTCCAGGCCCGACATCTCAGGCGCCGATGGATTTTCCACGTGATTCAGAGTGACGGAATAAAGGATGGATTGGCCCTCGTAGACCCGCTGATGGCTTGTTTTAACCAGAACTTCTGGTGCCTCTTTCTGGGCAGCCAGTGATCCTGCCAATGGGGACAAAAGACAAGAGACCACGAAGCCGAACATGGCAAACATGCCGGCGCGAGGCCATTCATTGCACGCAATCCAGTTGATAGGGCAATGCTGGATGGACATCTTACCAATCCTTTTCCACTTCTCCAGGTTTGGCTAGGTACTTCTGCAATTGCTGTTCTTGTTCCTTTCGTTCCTGCTGGCGTTCGCGTACTTTTCTCATCAGGGATTCCGCCTGCTGTTTGGAAAGGTCTCGCTGCCGCTGCGCTTTCTGCTTTTGGTTGTCTTCTTGTTGTTGCTTCTGATCAGCTTGGTTTTTTGCATCCTGCTTCTTTTGTTCTTCTTGGTTCGGCTGCTGTTCTTCCTGTTGTTTTTTGTCTTGTTTGGGAAGTGGTTCGGCGATTTCCTTGAGTAACTTCAAGGCTTCTTTTTGATTCGGAAGGGCATTCTCAATCTTTTTCTCCCTGAGGGCAACGACGGCATCAGAACTCAGCGATTCGACTTTCGGACCCAACTCGATCGCTCTCTCTATGGATTGTTTCAAACCATCGAGCTGTTGCTTTGCGGCTTCGGGATCGGTTCCCGGAGGTTGAGGGATTCCAGGAACGGATCCAGGACCAGCGGCCGAGTCCGGCATCGTGTCCAATTGTTTGAGTTGGTGAGCCGCTTTCGGGCCCAAAACATGCGCCCAACCGGTCAAAAACTCCTGATTCCAAGCCAGCTCGTCCAAATCGAGGTCGGATTCCATATTGGTTGCAACTTCTTCTTCAGATTGGTTTGCCGGATCGGCTGCCGGGGTCACCTGCTCGATCAGTCCTTGTTGCCGATCGATGGCGCGTTCCACGAGTGTTGGGAACGGGACGACTCCCAAATAGATTTGATCGAGGTTCTTCAGCGATTGATCTTGTTCCTGGGACGTTTTCTGGAAATCGGCCGCATCCAGAGAATCGGCGGCTGCCAGCATGGCATTGGCCGCCTGATCCGCGAGACTATGGAGGATTTCGATCCCGTCCTTCATGGAATTGCCGGCTGGTGGGGGCGAGGGTGAGGGATTTCCTTGTGTTTGGGAAGGCTGGAGCGCCTCGACGATTTTTTGTTTGAGTGGCTCAATTTCTTCCTGCAATTGACGTTGGTCGGTTGCCGTGGTCAAAATCGCCTGACGCCGGCGAGGCGAATCCGGCTCGCCGGCAATGGATCGCACCGCATCGCGCAGATTCCCCTCTTTCCGTTCCAAAACGGCCAGGAATTGAAGCAAGTCCATTTCTTCCCGATCTTTCTTTCGATCCTGCTCTTCCCACAAGGCCTGCATGTGCTTCATCCAGAGCCGGATCACTTCCAGATTGTGCCGCGCGTCCGCATGATGGCTGTCGAGATGGAGGCAGTCGCGATAATGGGTAATGGCTTCCGCCAGAAGGGACAATCCCTGACTGCGTACGTCCATGGTGGCTTGATCTGGATGTTCACCAAACAAGTCTTGGGCTCCGGCGGCGGCGAGTGTCCCCAAATTATAATGGCAGCGAGCGGCCAGCCTCTCATCACGGGTCAACGCGGCCTGGCGGAATAGCTCCTCCGCCTTTTTCGAATCCCCCTGAGCCGCATAGGATGTTGCCAGATTGAATGCGATCCATGGATCGTCCGGGCGCGCCACATCGGCATCTTGGAATGCCGAGACAGCTTTCTGGTATTCTCCGGATCGGTAATATGCAATTCCCTGGTCGACCGACTCGGAACCATCGGGCGAATCGGCCCATGCCGTTCGGGTCGATCCTGTGAGACAAAGGAGCACCATGGCAACCTTGGAGGAAGTGCGTGCTGGAATTGAGCGTGTTTCTTCCTGGGAAGAACGCTGGTAACTGGGAATTGCCATTTCGATCATGAGCAGGACCAAGCCGAGGCAGACAAAGAGCTGGAATTGTTCCCGGTAACGCTTTCGTTTCTCTTCCTGGATTTCCCCTTGCGCCAACTTTGCCAGATGGTTGTCATAGATTTTGCCCAGTCCTTCAGTCAGCGCCGCCGATGGGATATAAGCCCCCTGCGTATTCACGGCGATTTCCTTGAGCAACCGATCATCGACCTTGGACCAGTGTTCTTGTCCGGCATACTTCAGATATTGGAGCCCACGTTGTTCATCACGGATTGGGATCCGTGCCCCTTCGCGTGAATTTCCCAAGGCGACTGTAAAAATCTTGATTCCACCCTCCCCGGCCTGTTCCGCAGCTTCTTGGGGATAGGAATCATGGTCCTCCCCATCCGTGATAAGAACAATCACCCGATCTCGGTCGCGTTGCTCGGGCATCGCTTCCATCGCCTTCCGAATGGCATCACCAATCATGGTGCCACCCCGCGGCGCGCTTCCGGTATCAATGGAATCGAGTACCATTTGGAAGAAGCCGTAATCGGTTGTTAACGGAACTTTCACGACCGGCTTGCCCGCGAAGACAATAAGTCCCACGCGATCGCCAACGAGCCGTGTCAAGAGATCTCGAATTTCGAATTTGGCTCGTTCAAGCCGGCTCGGAGTGATATCTTCGGCATCCATGGACCGTGATACATCGAGGGCCACGTACAGATCGACACCGCGCTGCGAAACCTTTTCAAAGTAGACTCCGAAGCGGGGCCTGGCGAGCGCGAGGATCAAAAGCGCGACGCCGGCCAGAATCAGGCTCCCTTTAATCCAAGGGCGTGGTCCAGAAAGAGGCGGCATCAACCGTTCAACCATGGCCGGATCCGCAAACTGGCGTGCTGATGCAATCCGTTTCCGATGCGCATAAACTAGCAAGGCCGCCACCAAAGGGAGTAACCAGAGGCCGAACAGATAATAGGGATGTTGCCAGTACATTCGTTTAAGGGAGTGAACGAAAACGCGTGCAGACACAGACGATCTCTAGCAGAATCAAACTCAAGCCAGGGAACATGGCGTATTGATACCATTCCCGGTACTCTGTGTAGAGACGGCCTTCCGAGGGAGTTTTTTCAAGCTGGTCAATTTCGCGGTAGACATGATTCAATGCTTCCGTGTTTCGAGCGTGGAAATATTTACCGCCAGTGGCCGTGGCGAGCATCGTGAGCGTTTTCTCATCGAGCCGCACGGGGCGCTGTGTCAAGTACTTCCTTCCGAATACATCGATTTCTGGAAAGGGTGCCATCCCTGTCGATCCGACGCCAATCGTGTAGATTTTAATCCCGAATGTCTTGGCCATCTCGGCCGCCTGGTCCGGTTCCACAACACCAGCCGTGTTCTCTCCATCGGAGAGTAGAATCAGCACGCGGCTTTTTGCCGGGACATCTTTCAACCGATCCACGCCCAGCACGACAGCATCCCCAATGGCCGTATTCATTTCTTCCTGGAGGAGTTGCATGTTGATAATCCTGCCTTGGTGATCCAGGATGGGCTGGGGGATTTCAACCTGATTCAAGACCTGCAGTAGCGCGCCATGGTCGAGAGTCAACGGGCATTTAGCATCGGGATAACCGCCAAATGCAATGAGGCCAATCAAATCATCCGGGCGACCTGGCAAATCCCCTTTGCCGGCAACAAAGTCCCGGAAGACATCCTTGACCGCATCCAACCGGTTGACCCGCTCGCCGTCGAGTTGGAAATCCATCGCTTGCATCGATCCCGATTGGTCAATACACATCTGGATGGCAATTCCTTCCGTCCGGATGCGGAACTCCTCTTTCCCCTTCTGCGGCCGGGCCAAGGCAATGATGATCAAGGCAAATCCCAAAATCCTGAGCCAAGGGATCCACTGTTTCATGCGTAGGGCCATTGTCTTGGGCAGTGACCGGAGGAGCCCCACATCGGAAAATAAAATCGCTGTTTGCCGCTGCCGCCGAATGGCCAACCAACCTAACACCAGCACCGGCACAAGCAAGAACAGCCACATCGGATTTTGAAACTGCAATCCTCTCATAATGCTGCCATTGGTTCCGCCTCGAAATCCATCAATTGTTTTGTCCTTGATTCATGCGTTTTCTGGATCGTATTATCATTCCATTAGTTCCGTTCTTAAACCAATCGATTGTTTTGCCCGTGATCGAATCGTTTTCCGGATCCTGCTATGCTGCCATCGCATCGGTCTCCAACCCAATGAACTGTTTGGCCCTATGAAAGCTTTCTTCGATGTCGTCTTTGCGGGGTTCGAAAGCGGCGAACTTAACAAGGTCGGCCGATTCAAGGAATGCCCGCAGACGCCGGTTCTCGTCCGGCTGGAAGGTTGCCTGGCCGCTAATTTCACGCAGGAACTCTTCGGTTGTCTGCTCGGGCGCGCGGATGCCCTTCGTCCGTTCGATATAGCGCCGAACGACCCCCGTGAGTTCGACATAGAACTGCTTGACATCCTCTTCCGCAAGATTGGCCCGGATAATCCGGTTGAGTTCAAGATAGGCCAACTCTTCGGGGGTGAGTGGTATTTCGTCTTCTCGTTTCCGAAGTTTCTTACGGATGTACCAAAACAACAGGCTGGCAGCCAGGACGAAACCACCGGCTAGAACGAACCATACGAGATAATTCCGGCCCAACTGGGGGACAGGGACCGGTTCTTTCAAAGGTCGCAGGTCGGCGAGGGATGGCATGTCGGTTGGAACGACGGAGTCCACTTCAACGACCAATCCTTCCGTTTCAATGGTGTGTTCTTGATGGTCACCATCGGGGCGGGTATCCGAGAAAGAGACAGAGATTGGATCAATGTGGATCTTGCCGGTACGGGTTGGCTCAAGCGTGTAAACCTGCTCCAGGATTTCACGATTGCCAACACTACGAGCCAGTGGTTCTCGAAAGTCCCGGATAATGAAATCACCAAATGCCTCTCCAAATGGTGGTTTGTGAATGGTCACACCCCGTTCGTAGTCCATCGTGAGGGTCAAGACCGGTTCATCGGAGAGTTTGGCCTTGGCTGGTTCCACTTCCACGGAAACGCGGACTGGTCCGAGTTCGGCTTGAGTGCGTGCGACGCTGTCATCGGATGCCTTGCTATCGGATGTTTCCAGATTTGAGACACCCTGACAACCGCCCATGGATAGGGCAACAAGAAGCAGCCAGGTGAATTTTCGAGGTCGTCGATGAGCAGCTTGATGTGATCGCCGGATCGGATCATCGTGGAACCCGACTCCAGGTCGATTTTCTGGCATTGCGAACTTGTGCGGCTCTTTCTTACCTGAGGACAAGGGCCGCGCATCGTTTTCGAATCGAGCGGATTGGGCTCGTGGTGCAAAGTTTCTACGATCCACTTCCGACCAGCTCACTTTTTCGTCTCCTGATCGCTCTTGGGATCCTCTGATTCCTGGGGTGCCTCTTTTTGGGGAATGATGCGGACCTCGAATCGCGCCATTAAGTCCCGCAAGAGCCGTTCGGAAACTTCCCTCTGTTTTCGTTGGATATAGTCACTGCGGATCTGCTCGCGGACTTCCGAATAATCTGGGGTACGTGCTGCGTGTTTTGAGGTCGCCAGAACGAGGAATTTCTTATCTTTGTATGAGTGCGGTGAATGGGTCCATTCATTTTCGGCCAGGTCGAACAGGGAGCTCGTGTCACCGAGTTTTCCATCGATCCGTCCACGCACAATCCGGTGCAGGCGGGGCGACTCGGATTCCGTCTGGTCCGGCTCGCGTTCCCGAGCCAATTTCCGGAAATCCTCGGCCGATTGAATCTGTTGAAGGAGGGCTTCCGGATCGTCATCGGTTCCGAGTTCGATTAAAAGAAGGTCCATCGATTCCGGTTCGTTGTACTCCGTGGCATGTGTTTTAAAGTACGATTCAAGATCGATATCTGTTGGCTGGATTTTTTGAAGTTCCTGTTCCAAGAAATGGGCTGCCAGCAACTCTTGTTCCATGGAATCGAGCATGGATCGGAAATCATCCTGGAGGTCGATCTTTAATTCCCGAGCCCGGCGTGAGAACAATTCGCGTTGGAGGAATTCCTGGAGCATGGCTTGACGCACGGAGGGATCCCCAAACTGGCGGAGGATATTCTGGCGCACGGTTTCGTTGCCGGAGGCTCCTTGCATTCTCATCATCTGATCGATGCGCCGTTCGATCATGCGGTCCAGATCCGAATCGGTCAGTTCTTCGCCAGCGAGTGTGGCCAGGACGTTTCCTTTCCCGGTATCTTTTCCGCCAACTTCGACCTGGCGGGATAGTTCGCGACCGACTTCCCCGTACCGGCCCAATCGCCGGAGGCAATCCAGGAGTTTTGGTTGAATTTTCGCCAAGAGATCTTTGTTATCCGGGCTGGCGAGTTCTGCTCGCACGAAGGTTGCGGCCGCCTTCTCATCAAGGTCGGATTCCAGATAGAGTTTTCCAATCCGATAGAGAATGGCCGCCCGGTCGGATGCCGGTGCGGCCGCCAGGTAGGTTTCCCAAGCTTCAGCGGCCTGTTGGTTCAAGCCCCGATCCTCCAATTCCTTGGCAATGGTTTGCATGGATTCTGGATCGGATGGCATACGGCTGGGGCCAGTCTCATCGGCCGACCGGTTCGATCGCATCAGCACCCCGGCAATGCCGGCCAGCGCGGCGGCATGCATCAGGAGGAATAGAATCAACCAGCCTTTCGGGATGGAACTGGCCCTCTTTTTTAACGCTCCGGGTGGTTTATCCAAGGATAAATTGGGACGATTGGCTTCGTTCATCTTGTTTCATCCAGGGCAAATGTTAGTGCTGGGAGTCATCGAATGGGTCTTCTTAACGGAATCGCCGTTCGCGCATCCGGAAGAAACGGCGGAGTCCAATGAGGTAATCTTCGTCGGTGCGGATTGCCAATTCATCAACTCCGACCCGTTTCAGTTCACTGGATAGGTTCTGGGTTCGTTCGGCCGTTTGGCGTTCAAAAAGGGCTCGGACCTGCGGGTGGCGGGTATCGAGTTCGACGATTTCGCGGGTCTCGGCATCAAGCAAGGAGAGGAAGCCGACGTCTGGTAGAACGTGTTCCCTCGGATCGGCGACGGTGATTGCGATCAAGTCGTGGCGTTTTCCACAGACCGCCATGGCTTGCCGAGCATTGGGTGCAAGAAAATCGCTAATAAGGAACGCAACGGCGCGACGTTTCTGGACGCGGCTTAGAAATTCGAGGACCGCGGCCAGATTGGTTTCTCGAGGCACTGGTTCGGAAGAGACAAGTTCACGGATCATGTGCAACACATTCGATTTCCCCTTTCGGGGCGGGAAATAATGGATCACGTCGTCGCAGAATGTCAGTAGCCCGACTTTATCGTTATTTTTTAGCGCGGAGAACATTAAAAGCGCCGCCACTTCGACGACCAGGTCGAGCTTCGACCGTTCGTGGGATCCGAAGGCTCCGGACGCGGAAACGTCGACGAGGAACATTACGGTGAGTTCCCGCTCTTCGGCGTATCGCTTGATATAGGGGACGCCTTGCCGGGCCGTGACATTCCAATCGATTGTCCGCACCTCATCGCCCGGTTGGTATTCGCGAACCTCGTCAAACTCCATGCCGCGTCCCCGAAAGACACTCTTGTACAGTCCGGCAAATAAGTCATTCACCGTCCGGTTGGCGACAATCTGAATCCGTTGGACTCGTCTCAGGATATCGGCAACGTTTTGTTCGGGCATCTTGAATCGTGAATTGAACGTGGTTGGAATGAATTGGCAGCATGGATTATGGCACCGGCACTGTGCTGAGGATTTTTTTGATTACATCCTCCGATGTCATCTGTTCCGCCTCGGCTTCATAGGTGAGGATCACACGGTGGCGGAGGACATCGTAGGCGATATCCTTGACATCTTGTGGCGTGATGTATCCGCGTCCAGCCAAAAAAGCAATGGCGCGGGCACCTAATCCGAGGTAGATCGATGCGCGTGGCGATGCACCATAATCAATCAGGGGGGCGAGGTCTTTCATTCGGAAAACCGCCGGTTCGCGCGTTGCACGAACCACATCGAGTATGTATTTTTTGACCTGGTCGTCGACATAAATCATCCGGACCACTTCCTGCATCCCG
>JAFGFZ010000185.1 GCA_016930815.1 Pirellulales bacterium
AGTTCTGCGGTCTCGATCTTGATGCTGTTGTCGTTCTCAGTAACTTTTGCCCACGACGTGTCGCCAACCGGCTCAGCAAGCGCTGATCCCGTGCTTGACAATGCGATAAGTAATAGAGCCAGTGACCATTGATAAGAGAGGGCCCTGGAGACGCCCATGGAAATTTCTCCATTTGAAAGAGGAAAAAAGAAGTCTTTATTCCGTGGATCGTACGAGTTGCGTTCCGCATTTACTTTAGCGTGACCACTCTAGGTGTCAACAACACAATATCGATTCGATCTCGTTCCATCTGTTGCCGGTGCAATTTCTGGACATCTCATTTTTTTAGAGATTAGCACAAAATTTAGCGGTCGTCCAAGAAGAAGTCGGGCGAATGGATTCGATGCTCCGTTTGTTTCTCGATTTTGCACGACCACCCAAATTATACCGCCGTTCCGTTGATCTATCCGATGTGGTAACGCAAGTAATCGACTTGGTTCGCCCACGCGCAAGAGGGCATAACATTTCCATCAAGTGCCAAATCCCAGGACCGGTCGTTCTGACTGCGGATGCACAACAAATTCGCCAAGTCATTGTGAATGTCATGATGAATGCCATCGATGCACAGCCAGATGGTGGTGCGATTAGCGACGAGACACCGTTCCAATACTCCAGCGAGTGGATCGTTGGCCGTAGCCCAGTGATGCAAGACGTGTTCCAAGCAGTCGGACGTGTCGCCAACTCCGATGTCAACGTCTTGCTTCTGGGTGAAAGCGGTGTTGGAAAGGAGTTAGTGGCGCGGGCCATCTATCAACATAGCCGCCGCGCCAATTGGCATACAACAAACGAATTGTGGGAAGGGCACTTCTTCTGATCCGGCAGGTGCTGGCATAAAATCCAGAAATCCGTATATACTGGGCCACAGTGCGTTTAAACAGTTGGCATCCACGGAGTCCTGTGGAACAACGCCAAAACCGAACAATTGGCGGCATGTACTTCACCTCAGAATTGAACTATAGGAGACAATCATGAAACGGTGTAGCCTAGAATTTCTAGTGGTAGTTTTTCTGTGCTTCCTGATGAACCTCGCCATACATCAGTCGGCCAGCGCGGAAACAGTCACTTTGCAAACCTTGTTACAGGAAATGGTGAACCGGGACGTTCTGGCCCGGGTGCCATCTCCGGCATACACGTGCCGCCAGGCGAGCAGCTATGACCGGGACTCCGTTTCTCCAGACGACCCGACAACCTGGTTCGCCAACTGGGACCGCAGCCAGTTCATTCGCAGCGAGGAAAAAGACGGCCGGCAAGAGCATGTGTTGCTCGACGCAGACGGCCCGGGCGCGATCGTCCGATTTTGGGCCACGTGGCATGGTCCGGGGGGCGGCCAGTTCAGCAATGGCACGCTCCGGGTCTATCTCGATCACGCAAAGGAACCCGCGATCGAAGGCCCCATTGCCGAGATGATTGATGGTGGCAAACTGACCGGCCCGCCCCTCTCGGAAGGCGTCTCTCCAAAAACACCCTATCGGCAACGAGGGCACAATTTGTACTTGCCAATCCCCTATTCGAAACACTGCAAGATCACCTACTCAACCGAGGTCCTGATCGACCGTGGCGGCAAAAAAGGCGAAGCCCTCTATTACCAAATCAACTACCGGACCTATGAGGAGGGAACTGAAGTTGAATCCTTCTCAATGGATCGTTTGAAAGCCGCGGAACCGGTCCTGGAAAAAATTCAAGAAACGCTCACCGATTGCGAACTTCCATCGGACAAACTATCTGAAATAATCGAAGGGGGCGGATCACTCGCGCCCGGAGATGCCACCGAGCCGATTCAAATCCAAGGCCCCGCGGCGATCCGCCGGTTACGGCTGCAACTTAAGGCCGATGACCTCGAACAGGCACTCCGTTCGACGATTCTGGAGATCCGCTGCGACGGCGAACAGACGGTCTGGTGCCCGGTCGGTGAATTTGTCGGCACCGGGTATAAAATTCGGCCTTACAAGAGCTGGTACACCCAGGTCGCGGAAGATGGAACCCTCGCCTGCGGCTGGGTCATGCCGTTCGAGAAAGAGGCATCCCTGCAGCTCCATAATTTGAGCAGCCAAGGGATCGACATCACCTTGGGCGAGATCGGGTATGGCGATTGGGATTGGGATCCGCGATCCATGCATTTCCATGCCACTTGGAAGCAATTGACCAAAGTCGATGCCGTCGGCCATCAAGGCCAATCCGGCCATGGGGCGATTGATGTCAATTATGTCACGGTCCAGGGGCAAGGCCTCTACGTCGGTGACACACTCACCGTGGTCAACGGAGCCGCGTCCTGGTGGGGCGAAGGCGACGAGAAAATCTTTGTCGATGGGGAAAAATTTCCATCGCATTTCGGCACCGGTACCGAGGACTATTACGGCTATGCCTGGTGCCGCCCGGAATTTTTTCAGTCCCCATTCCACGCCCAGCCGGAAGGTGGCGGGAATTTGGAGGGTGGATTCAGCGTCAATAGCCGTTATCGGGCCCTCGATGCCATTCCATTCCAACAATCCATCCAATTCGATATGGAACTCTGGCACTGGGCCAATACGAAGATCAGCTACGCGCCGGCAACGTTCTGGTACGCCCGCCCTGGCGCAACCTGGAATGTCAAACCGGATCCCGCGACAGCCGCTCTGGAGGTGGCGAAAACCAAAGAGGATCTCGCCTCCCCGTAATTCGATTACGGCCCGATCGATGGCGGATTCTTGCAGAGGAAGTCTCGCGGCCCGCGAACGGTATAGTAGGGGTAGGCAACCTGGGCAACCGGAGGTCCAGGAACGATGGCACGGCGGGCGTTGCATCGGCTACAAACGTTCCCTCGCATTCGCCCACCACACCTCGGGCAACACTGCATCCCGTCGGGATCGTTGCAGAGGCAATCCCCACTCAAGCAATCACCGCCTATCTCACAGGCATCCGTGTTGCACATGGCGCCACCGTCACCAGCACAACCAGCCATGCCGCAGGCGACATTTTCGAGCCCATATCCGCTGCCTTGATTCAAGTACTGCCGGCTGCATCCAGTAGAAACCGCGAATAGAACAACAGCGGCCAGCGCAAAAGAAAGATGCTTCATTGAGATACCCCCCTTCATTGAGTCGGTATGCCACCACGAATCACGGTGGCAGTCCGTACCCAACGTATCGGCCCGAATAATCGTTAGAATCCAACAATTCGGTGACACGAGTGCACAATCCCTGGAATTCGTCCTGGAACTTTGGCGAAATCCTCACTTCAAAAGGTCGTCCCAGCGGGCCTGTGGCCCGGTCAGGAGACCGGCCACAATAGGGTGCCCGGTCAGGAGACCGGCCACAATAGGGTGTACTCATCTATCTCAGATTGAAGACTCATAACCGTGCTAGCACGCAGGGGACTAGTTTTTAATGGCGGTTGCGCGACAAACAAAAACAATCAGGCCAATCGCCGGGAATCCAGCGGATCGGGCCGTTTTCTTCTGTTGGATCCGGTACGGTTTTCTGGTAGAACACACGGCTCGTTTCGAGGATGGTCGGCACCCCACCGACCTCATTGCCAATCATGAATTATGAACAGTTTTCGACGCGCAATTCGTCTAGCCCTTGCCCATCGATTGACGTTCGCATTATCCGTCATTTGCGCAATGGGTGTCGCCCTACTTTGGGGCGGTAATATCTCGGCCGTGTATCCACTTGTCGAAGTCGTCTTGGGTGGCAAGAGCGGATCGGAATGGGTTGCCGACGAGATCGCCACAACGGAACAAGAAATCGCATCCCTCACCGAGCAGGCCGCACGCATCCAGGCGGCCATCCAGGCGGCATCCGACTCCAGGGCCAGAGACCGTGCCAAAAAAGATGCGGCACGCATCGAGGATCGATTGGAGGCCGAAGAATCGGCGCTGGCAAGATACCGGTGGATTCAGCCGTACCTGGACAGGTACGCGCCCAGCGGCCCATTTCAGACACTTCTAGTTGTCTGCCTGCTCCTTATCGTGGGGACGATCCTGAAAAGCACTCTGCGGATCACTGGCCAGATCCTGGTCGCCCGCCTCGCGCACTTGACGACATTCGAGATTCGCAAGGAGTTCTACCGGCGGACACTTCGACTGGATCTGGCGAATTTCGACGAGCAGGGTCGGGGCGACTTGATCGCCCGATTCACGACCGATTTGCACTATATCACGGCCGGCATTCAGACTCTCATTGGCCCGGCCATCTGCGAACCACTGAAGGCCATCGCCTGCCTGACCGCCGCGGCCTTGATAAGCTGGCGGCTCCTTTTACTTACGCTTGTAATCGCCCCCCTTGCCGGTTTCCTGATCAACCGGCTGGCCCAGTCACTCAAGCGGGCCAATCGCCGGGCCTTGATTGAATTGGCCGGAATCTACGAAACGCTCGGCGAAACATTCGCGAATATGAAGACGATCAAGGCCTTCACGATGGAATCCCTGCAACGCCGCCAATTCCACCAATGCGCGAAGGAGTTCTATCGCAAATCAATGAAAATTGCCCGCTATGATTCGCTCGTCAGCCCGCTGACGGAAATCATGGGTATCGGGATGATCGTGCTGGCCATCCTGGCCGGCGGGTATCTGGCCATTGAACAACAAACGGAACTCTTCGGTTTCCTGAAAATCAGTAACCGGCCACTCGATCACGGTTCGCTCATGCTCTTCTACGCGATGCTAGCCGGGGTCAGTGATCCAGCGCGGCGATTATCGAATGTTTTCGGATCGCTGCAGCAAGCATCGGCAGCATGCGACCGGGTCTTTGAGATGTTCGATCGCGAGCCAGCGATCGCCGATCCTTCCGAGCCAGTCCCACTCCCGCGTCTCACGCACCAGCTGGCCTTTGAAGATGTCAGTTTCGCCTATCATGCCCAGAAGCCGGTTCTCAGCCATATCAATCTTTCGATCGCTGCCGGCGAGACGGTCGCCCTGGTAGGCCCGAACGGTTGTGGCAAGTCGACACTCGCAGGTCTCGTGCTGCGACTTTACGATCCGGATACTGGCCGCCTGACCATCAATGATGTGGATCTTCGCGATGTGCGTCTCCGCGACTTACGTCAACGCATTGGAGTTGTCACCCAGGATGCCCTGCTCCTCAATGACACCGTTGCGGAAAATATCCGTTACGGCCAGCCCATGGCAACCGATGCAGAGATCATTTCGGCTGCCCGGCAGGCACACGCGCATGCATTCATTGAAAATAAATTGCCCAATGGATATGCAACTCGGGTCGGTCCGGGTGGCAGTTGCCTCTCCGGAGGCGAGCGGCAGCGGATTGCCCTCGCACGGGCCATCCTTCGCGATCCCGAGATCCTGATCCTCGACGAGGCGACGAGTCAAATCGATGTTGAGAGCGAACAACTGATCCACGAAGTCCTGGCTTCATTTACCAACGGGCGGACAACATTGATCATCACGCACCGAACAAGCACGCTCGCCCTGGCAGATCGGATTGTCGTACTGAACAAGGGCTGCATCGAAGACATCGGATCTCAAACAATGCTCCTTTCCCGATGCGACCTGTTCCGCCGGCTCTGTCACACCCAGCTTCGAGATAGCGCCTAATCCGCGGCGCAGCGGAACCCAACGTGGTTCGATGCATATTCAGGCGGGGCATGCCAGCGGACGGCCGTGCGGATCTCAAACCGGAAATTCCTTGCGGAAAGCCACGATCCTCCACGGAGAACCCGGTCCGTCCCCCGGTCGGGGCCTCTTGGATTATCTTGGGGACTGATGAAGTAATATTCGGCGGCATACCAATCGTGGCACCAGCACCATGCATTCCCGGCCATATCCAAGAGTCCGAAAGGATTGGGTGAGAATTTCCCAACCGGGGCAAGGCCGCGGAATCCATCCCGACCCAGGTCGACGAATGGGAATCGGCCTTGCCAATAGTTCGCCATCCGCTGGCTGTCAGGCCGTTCGTCGATCCCCCAAGGGTAGATCGAATCCGCACGACCTGACCGGGCCGCATACTCATATTCCGCCTCAGTCGCCAACCGTTTCCCGGCCCACTTGGCATACGCCGTTGCATCGAACCACGAGACCTGGACGACTGGAAATTGATCGCGTCCGGCGATCGATGAGTCCGGTCCGTTTGGATGGAGCCAATCGGCCCCCGGAACATCTCGCCAGGCGTGGATTTGCCGATCAAAAACCCAAGCATGGCCAACCTGTTCGGCGGTTGTGACATGATGCGTCGCCGCAATGAATGCCGTGAACTGCCAATTTGTGACGGCATGGGTATCGAGTTTGAAGGCATCCAGGGACACTTCGTGAACCGGGTGGGCATCCGGGATATCCTCATCGCGACTCCCCATCGCAAACCGTCCGGCCGGGAGCAGAACCATATTCCAATCATCCGCCGATGGATTCTGCGGCCGCACCAGGCCTTGGGTTGGTGCGATGGACATGGCAGGCCCCGACGGTTGGTTCTCGTCAAGGATCGTGACGATCCCCCAGACGGCCAATCCCACGAGTGCTGCAAAAGCAAGATGGAACCATCTTGGTTTGAATGCGGTTAATAAGAAAAGCAAAGCATACTCCTGGCTTCCAATCCAGTTCATTTGGGCCGCCGGCGCTGGTATTCCCGGCTGGCATCTTCCAGAATCTTCCGCTCCCGGCGCGTCAGGCTTTCCTGACCTTCCCGCTGAATCTTTCTGAGAATATCATCCACCCGATCCTCGGTTTCATGCGAAGGTGCATCATCCAATGTGTGCACGGAGAGTTTGGGCCCGCGTTGGATTGCCGGTATTGCGACGCGCGACGGCAGGAAACGGCTCAGTCGCCAGCCGAGTTGATAGTAGACCAAGGCAACGGCGGCCCCGGCGAGGTGGGCCGTGTAGGCAACATTGCCAGCATTCTCTCGGACCGTTGCGCCTCGGAGATCACCAATCACCAAAAAGATGGCAACCACCCACATCGGGAGGGGAATGATCCCCATCAGATAGACGGTTTGTCGTGGATAATTGAGGGCAAACAGAATCATGATCGCAACCACACCTCCCGATGCGCCAAGAATCACATGACGGACATTGGAAGCACCCGAAAATTGTTCGATCACCAACCAGCCTAATCCGGCCAGCACAACGGCAGCCAAGTAGAACGCCAAGAATTCACGGCTTCCATAGCGTTGTTCGATGCTCCGGCCAAACATCCATAAACCGAACATATTGAAAAGGATATGCCATAAATCACCCGGATCATGCAGGAAACCGTAGGTCAGGAGCTTGTAGAATTTCCACGGCTGCCGCCAAATGTCGTCCTCGAGGGCCAGATACCGCGTCCACCAGCCGAGCGATCCGCCGGTCATCAGTTGCAGGACATAAACGGCAAATGTCAGCAAGACGATACGCATGACGAACGTCTGCGGGAGACCGCCGAGATGAATCCCCGGCTCCTCACGACGGATATATTCTCGGTCGTAAATGCCCATAGGTGGCTACAATTCGATCGATTTGGGTGGTGTTGGCATCGAATGGAGGACGCTCCGCCAAGGATATCCTACGTCAATGAATGGGAAAAGTGCAGTCTTCGTCCTAGAACTCGATCACCATCCGGTCCTCGCCGACAATCGTACTCGGAAAAATCGTTTTGGCCGCCTCGATGTTGAACGGATTCTTCTGATCGCCAAGAGGATTGATATGAACCAAGACAAGGAGTCCAACTTCGGCTCTTGCCGCCAGATGGCAGACCGAGGAGACGCAGCTATGCCCGGTCAGTTCGGCCTGATCCATCCGGCTGTCGTCAAAATGGCATTCATGCACGAGCAGATCGACGCCACGGATCGTCTCGACGTAGTCGGAATGGTCATCGGACGAGGTGTCGCTCACATAGGCCATGGAGCTACAAGACCAATCGAGCCGATAACCAACCGCGCCCCCCGGATGTTGGAGTGGAAAGTGAATTAGCTTCCCTCCCTTGGGTAACGGGCTCGTGCCATTGGATAGCGGTTCGAACGTGCAGGGCGGATGGGCTGGGAAAAGCAACTCGTTCAACAGATGGTCCTGAATCGCAGCCAATTTATCCTTCTCGGCATGGACGGTCACCCGCTGGATATCATGGCCCTCCAGGACATCGAACAGATAGGTTAATCCGATGCAATGATCGAGATGGGCATGTGTCAAAAAGATATCCAGCACATCCGTTTCCAGATGGTCCCGCACCCTGTACATGGCGGTTCCGGCATCGAGGACCACGCCAATTTCTGGTAGCATAAGGCAGGCCGTCTGGCGAGCATCACTCGGGTGATAGCCGGTCGTCCCCAGTAGGTGAAGTAGCATGGCAATGGATTCCCGGAGGAGCATCATCTCAAAAGTCTAATTCGCAACAATGTACCATGTCGTCCGCACAGGACGCAACGTATCTGTCCATTTTTCATCATGGAGAAAACTCAATCGCCGAAAAAATGAACATAAGGAAACAGAGAAA
>JAFGFZ010000186.1 GCA_016930815.1 Pirellulales bacterium
CTTGGGGTAGCCACGGTCGCTAGACCGTGGCATATCGCCCTCTGACGAGCACAGTTACCCCAAATTTTAAACTTGATGGAGCACTAGGACCGGTTTCAAAACTTGAATTCAGCGACTGAAAGAGGTGAAATAGCCAAGAAATACGTCATTGCCAGGTTCACTATCATGGTTTTGAAACCGGTTCTAGTGATTTCAGCTCATCGAGAGCATCCCCCCATACCATTTCTGTAAAAATTACATTCCTTCAACCGGTTCTCCGATGGTTCCTGCACCCACCCGCAGAGTCGTCTTGATCGGCGCTAGTAACCTGACCATGGGCATTTCAACGGTCGTGGAAACGGCCCAACGGCTACTGGATGAACCACTGGATATTATGGTCGCCATGGGTCATGGAAGGTCCTATGGGGCGGTTTCTTCGGTTCTCGGGCGAAAAATTTCCGGAATTTTTTTCGCCCATCTTTGGGACGATTTGGCTCATCGCCCACCACTTCCAACAGTCGCGCTCGTCACGGATATTGGCAACGATGTTTTGTATGGCAAGCCAGTGAATCGGTTACTTGGATGGGTTGAGGGATGTCTTGATCGACTGGTTGAAGCCCATGCAACCACGGTCATCACAGAACTCCCTCTCGCCAGTTTGCGGACACTTCGACCACGGCGATTTCACATCGTTCGATCGCTATTCTTTTCCCATTCTGACCTCTCGTTGAACGAAGCTTTAGCCCGTGCCGAGGAGGTCAACGCGGGAGTAGTCCAACTCGGGCAAAATCGAAAAATGACTGTATTTCCAGGGAATTCTGCATGGTATGGCTTGGATCCGATCCATATCCGATATCGTGATTGGTCGAATGCATGGCCGGCCATTCTTTCCAATTGGAAAGGCCCGGACCCTCAACCAATAAGGCTGCAAGGATCCTTGCGGCGCTGGCTTTATTTGCAGACGCGCATGCCGTATGAACGTTCCATCTGGCGTCTACAACAACGGCGCGACCAACCGAGTGGACGCTTCTCCAATGGGACACTCATCTCGTTGTATTAGTTGGCTAAGCAACGGTCCGTGGTATCGTTGGATGCATGATTGAGACCTTCACGCATTGTGCCATTTCGAGTCATCACCCAAAAAAAAACGAAAAAGGAAGTCAGAATCTGCCGAAAAGATGTTGCAAAGGATGAAAGAATTCGTACAACTATTGAAATGTGGGAACGGTTGAATCGCGTAATGAGGATCGTCACTTTGTCCATGACAGCCCTAACAAGACGTCAATCGACCGTGAACTGCCTTGGATAGGCAGTTGTTTTTTTAGAGGTGACTTCCAACCATCGGTCTTGTTTCCGTCGTTGAGAAGTTCACTGCGACTCGTTTACGGAGGATCTATTGTGGCCAAGAAGAAGAAGAAGGCCGCCAAGAAGGCGGCGCCCAAAAGGAAGAAACGGGCAGTCAAAAAGAAGGCAGTCAAGAGAAAGAAAAAACGCGCCACCAAGAAGACCGCAACGAAGAAGGTAGCTAAGAAGAAAGCCACCAAGAAAAAGGTGGCCACTGCTAAGAAAAAGACCGTCAAGCGCAAGAAAGCCAAACGCAAGAAGGCGTAGCAAGGCTTTCCATGGAGAGCGGCTTGATATCTCTCTCTTGGACAGCGATTACAGTAACGAGAAAGGGCCGCCCTGCTTCAAGCATCGGGCGGCCCTATTTTTGTACCCAAGCGGACTCTAGGCACCTCGACCACTCGCCCTAACTTATTCCCTATCAAGCACTTCGGGCCAAGGCAATTCGGCCCAAATCCGTTGTTCCAGCGGCATCTTTTCGATGGGAACATGTGCCATGTGGCAGAGCGCGCCATCCAATATTCGATTGATATTCCAAATACTCCTGGCTGCGGTAATTGCACCGGCTTCTCGAAAAGCCAGTTCCCGATCATGCCAAAATGCCGGGCCATCATCGCAGGAAGAGACGACCGATAAACGGGTATCGGCATACTCCTTCGCGATCATAGCCGCGAAACCCAGCTGTTGATTAAAACCATCCCGAGTGACTTCCAATGTGAAATAACTCGCCGGGAATCGATCCAACATGCTTTGGCATGCTCCGAGAGTTCGCGTTTCGATGAGAAGACGCTCCAGCCGTTTGAAGCGACTCTCTTGACTCATGGCAACACGGAATGCCCTCCCCCATCGGGCCGCCTGCTCACAGAGGATCCAACGCGTCCTGGGTTGGATCGAACTCGCCAGACGACACCTACCTGTATGCTTCAGCATCAGTTTCCCATCGGATTTTTTAGCATACCGAGAATTCTCAGTTCACCGGGTGTTTCCCAGGTTTTCCAATCCAAGTTGTACAAGGCGGCGATAGAAGCGAGGGCGCGATATGCCTAGCGATTCTGCCGCCTGCGTTTTATTGCCATGAGCCCGTCCTATCGCCCGTTCAATCAATTCCCTCTCAATCCGAGCGAGCAACTGGTCTAGGTTCACGGATTCATCCTCTCTTTTTGGTAGGGAAACATCTGCAGCCGCATGGTGGATGACTGCCGGTAGATCGGCTGCGGTAATTACGGTTTGAGTGGTCACTGCATGGGCCGCGTGAATTACTTCCCGCAACTCACGAATACCTCGTGGCCACGAGTATAAAGCCAACAACTCAACGGCATCCTGGGCAAGTCCGCTGATCTGCCGGGTATGGTCCCGGTTACACTCCTCTACGAAGAATTGGGCTAATAGCGGCAGATCCCCGCGGCGCGAAACCAGTGGCGGGACCTCGATGACCAGTGCCGTTAATGCCGCCACGAAATCCGCGCCCAATGTCTCCTCGTCGGCCAAATGATGGGGATTGCCGGCCATTGTGACGATGACTTTCAGACTCCCATGCTTGCTCGTTAATGCAGCCAGCAACTGTTGCTGCACAGGCTGGGATGCTCGATGGACGTCACGGATCAACAAGGTATTGAACTTGCCACTGGACCGCCCACGATCCAGGAGCGTTTCAAGGGACCATTGCAACTCTTCCACGTCTAGCATCAGTCCATCATGGGTGATCAGCTTCCTCTGAGCGTCGTGGGGAGGATAATAATGGATGGCCCGTGCGATATGGTCCCGTCCGCTGCCCGGCAATCCCACGATGGTTACTGGAGCCGTTGTTGCCGCGGCCATGACGATTTGCCGCCGGATCGTCTGCATTGCCACGCTTTCACCGATCAACAAGGCAAGATCATAATTCTCTGCTTGATGACGGCGATAACGGCGAATCGTAGCATGCAGCACGTCACTGTCCGCATCCGGCGTGTATTGGGCCGCAACCTCTTCGAGTGTGAGATCCTCTGCCGCCAGGATTGCTAGAATCCCACTTGGATTCTTCCCCCAATCAGCGCTGGCTAACGGCTCGAAATGGCCTCGCCGGTAAACAAGATGACCGTGGCGTGTTGGGCAGGATACATGGCCATCACATGCACGCCCCTTCATCGCAACAGGTGGTGGGCAGAGCCCCGCCGCAATGCCAGGAAGACTTCTCGGATCGTCGGCGGAATGATAGACAACCTGCCGGCCAACCAAATCATCCGCAGCAATACCCGTCCACGCAGCCAGTGCCTGGTTGCAGAAGACGATCAAACCATCGTTGTCCAATGCATAGACAGGACTGATCGATGCATCGAATAAACTGACAAGCGCGGACTTTGGTGCAACGCGACGGGTCATCGTGCTTCACTTGCATGATTCGATATGGTGGTGGCAACAATCGGTTGCCATGGCTCGGCTGCCCGATTGGTCCGCTCGAAGAACCACGCTGGCATCATTCCAATGGCAATCACCAGAACTGCCGAGGCAATGGCGGCGATCATGGGCCCCGATCCGCCTGTCGGTTGCACGGATTTTCCAGCCGGGCGGAAGTACATGACACCAACGAGTCGCAAATAATAACCGGCTGAAATTGCGGCGTTCATGGCTCCAACGATGACCAACACGCCGAACCAATTTCGGGTCGCAATATCGACTGTTTTCGGATCGAAGCAAAGAGCACAAAAAAAGAGCTCCAACTTACCCCAGAAACCGGCCAGCGGCGGGACACCCGTAAGGCTCAATAGGCAGATGGTCATCGACAGGGCGATCATCGGTCGCGATTTGGAGAGTCCAGCCAATTCATCGATATGATCCAGCTCCCGGTCCGCCCCGGCCAAATAGACGAATGTCGCAAAGATACCAAGGGTCGCTAAGGCATAGGCAACCAAATAAAAGAGTGCGGCAGAAATCCCACCGACATTCGCCGAGGATACTTCGCCACTTGCAACCGCCAGAGCTACCGCCACACCAATGAATAGATACCCAGCATGGGATATCGCCGAGTAAGCCATCATGCGGCGGACGTTGTTCTGCAACAGGGCCATCACATTACCAAGTGTCATTGTCATGAGGGCCAGCGCTAGGGCCATCTGCCAACCAAGCTCCAGCAGGTCGGGCTTCATGAAACCGGCAAGCATGATCCGCACCAAGGCAATCAGCCCTGCGATTTTGGGAGCCACCGATAAGAGTCCGGCATTGGCCGCTGTTGTCCCCTCATAGACATCCGGGGCATAAAAATGGAACGGTACGGCCGCCATCTTAAAACCGAGTCCGGCAATCACCAGAACCAGGGCAGCTGGAGCCAGTCGTATCAACGTCCCCCCGCCAGCTCCCGAAATTGCAAGGACATCCGGCATCTCCCGCAACTGCATTGTTCCAGTTGCGCCATACAATAAAGCAAATCCGTAAAGCAGTAATCCAGAAGACAGGATCCCCAGATAAAAGTACTTGGTTGTCGCTTCATGTGCAGCCGTCCGTTGCCTCCCGATGAAAAGCATGATGTACGTCGGAATGGAGACGAGTTCCAGGCCTAGAAACAAAAGAACCAGTTCATCCGTCCGGGTGACGATCATCAATCCAGCCAGAATGAGGAAGAGGGAACCGGTATATTCCGTCGAAAGATCCTCCGGACCGGCCCGCCACATCGATAGCAACATCAATCCGCCGACCACGAGTACAAGCCATCGGATGGTATGCCCAAAAGGATCCACAATGAGCGGCCCGGAGAAAATGGGATTCCCTTGAACTGCGGTACCATCCCATAGGCCGTGGGATGGATTTTGCTGTGTCAAGAGGTAACCACCAAGGATCAGCCCGGCCAACAGGATCGCATTGGATCCGTTCCGGTAGTGGCTGAACGCCCCGGCCACGTACGCCCATACTGCCAGTAATACGAGCAGAAGCTCGGGCAACAGAAGCCAAACGGTATTCCAGTCGACCTGTGGATTCACGGGTGGATGTTCCAATCTACTTCGGCGAGTTGGGGGCCCCGTTCATAAGCCACGGTCGCCATGGAAGTCGTGTCCCGGAGTGCGGGGCGCATCGGGGCAAGGAATGCCTGGGGTTGGATACCAATCCAAACGATCAATACAACCAATGGCACAAGGGCTGCAATTTCACGGAATGACAGATCGCGGACAGGGCCCTTGATATCATCGCGGACAGGTTCCTTCAGTGGGCCAAAGAACGTCCGCTGAATCAGCCACAACATGTACCATGCTCCCAGCACCACGCCCAGCGTCGCCAGGATAGCAATCAGTTTCAGCTGCCATCCCCAATCCAAGGCTGGATGCGTAAATGCCCGCTGAAAGGCACCGACCAGTAGCAGGAACTCACCCGCAAAACCGTTCAGGCCAGGCAGGCCAATACTCGACAGCGTGAAAATGACGAGAAAAAACGCCAGAATTGGCAGTTTCCGGGCCATGCCCGAATAATCACGAATCTGCCGGGTGTGATATCGCTCGTAAAGCATGCCGACACATGCAAAGAGCCCCCCGGTGGACAAGCCATGGTTGATCATCTGCAATGCCCCGCCTTCAACAGCCAACGGATTCAGCGCAAATAGGCCAAGCATGCAAAATCCGAGGTGGCTGACACTGGAATAGGCGATTAGCCTTTTGATATCACTCTGGGCAAGGGCAACGAAAGCACC
The DNA here is from genome assembly GCA_016930815.1 of Pirellulales bacterium. Classification (GTDB taxonomy): domain Bacteria; phylum Planctomycetota; class Planctomycetia; order Pirellulales; family Lacipirellulaceae; genus JAFGFZ01. The sequence continues at coordinate 5,978 of JAFGFZ010000186.1, forward strand.
ATAGATAATTCCGGCCACGGCCAGCCACAGAATGGTGGGCATCAACACGGCCGTTGCCTCAGGTAACATCGGTATCGAAAATCGCAGGAAACCATACGTACCGATCTTCAGCAGGATCCCGGCGAGGAGCACACTCCCGGCGGTTGGGGCTTCCGTATGTGCCAAGGGAAGCCAGGTATGGAGTGGAAAGAGCGGGACCTTGATGGCGAAGCCGGCAAAGAGCGCTCCAAAGATCCAGATCTGCACCGCGACAGGAATGCCATCCCCGGCGGCTGCAGCCGCCTGAAGGGACGCCGTCAAATCGGGGATCGAGAATGTCAGTTCCGCCGGCCTACCCGGTGCCGGGTGCTGGCTGTTCCAAATGATCAACACGAGGAGACCCAAGAGCGTTAGCAGGCTACCGATCAGCGTGAAAATGAAGAACTTAATCGCCGCGTAGCGCCGCTGTTCGCTGCCCCAAATACCAATCAGAAAGAAAAGTGGGATCAGGGTAAACTCGAAAAAGATATAGAACAGGATGATATCGCGCGCGGCAAAGACCCCGAGCAACCCGGTCTCCAAGAGTAGAAGCATCGCATAAAAAGACGGAGCGCGGTCTTGGATTGCTTCCCAACTCACCAGGACGCACGTCACAACCAGGAGGGCCGACAAGCCGAAAAGCCAAGCGCTCAGGCCATCGAGGGCAACCGCGAACCGGATATGGATACCACTTGGATCGCTGAACCAATCCAGATCCGTGGCGGCAAAGGGTTCCGTCCCATGATTCGAGAATTGCACTAGAAGCCACCCGGCGGCCAGCAATGTCAGGATCGCGGTCACCAAGGCGCTTTGCCGAGCAAACAGACGCCCGTCCGGCCGGCAATGGACTACGATCAATGCCGCTCCAAAAAGCGGTAATCCAATCGCAATCAACAATAATTGTTCAGGACCAAGCATCGATCCATGCACCGTCCTTATCCTGGATCATTGTTCTTTGTGAACCAGCTACCACATGTGCCACACCGCGCTACCCAGCAGCGTCAATACACCGAGCAACATCCAAAGGGCATACGTCTGAAGCATGCCACATTGCATGTTGCGAAACAGCCTGCCTATTCCACTCGGAATCCGGCCGATTGTATTTACCAACCCATCGATCAGCCACCGGTCGAATGCATAACAGATCGATGCCAAAGCGAGTCCCGGCAGGACGACCAGGATCCAATACACAGGATCGAAGAAGAATTTACCATACGATATCCGATGGAGCTGTTTCATGACTGGCCATTGGATTATCGCACGGACCTCGCGGGCATCCCCCAGGTAGAGGAATCCAGCAATACCGATCCCCAGGACCGCAAGCACAAGACTGATGATCGCCACTCGGCGATGGCTATCCTGATGCAACCCTTTTTCGGCCACCGATCCTTTTTCGGCCGCCGATTTCTTTTCGGCCGCCGATTTCCTTTCGGCCGCCGATTTCCTTTCGGCCGCTGTATCCAACGCGCGATATCCTGGATGAACCATCACGGCCAAGGAGGGCGTGGATGCGGCAACACCCGCAAAACCGGACTTCGTCGCGCCTGGCTGTCCGAAAATCCAACCGACCGCAAGGGCACCCAGTGCCAAAATGACAAGCGGCACCGTCATGATTGGCCGGGATTCGCGGGCGTGATGACCGGCCTCGGCCGGAATTTCCTCGGCACCAAAAAACGTCATGTAGAATGCGCGGAATGTGTAGAGGGCGGTCAGGAAGGCGGTAAGAAAGGCCGCGTAGGTCAACCAGAGAAAGAGGCTTGCATAGGCAGCCTCGCCATGACCGACATCGTAAGCCGCGGCGAGGATGGCGTCCTTGCTGAAAAAACCGGCCAATGGCCATATGCCCGAAAGGGCCAGCGCGCCGGCAAGGAATGTCCAAAATGTCATTGGCATCAACCGCCGCAAACCACCGAATTTTCGCATGTCGATCACACCGCCCATCGCATGCATGACACTCCCAGCGCCCAAGAAGAGCAACGACTTGAAAAAAGCGTGCGTGAACAAATGGAACATCCCGGCAATGATACCGACCAACGATCCAGTCCCAAGCGCCAAAAACATGTAACCAAGTTGACTGATCGTCGAATAGGCGAGCACCCGTTTTAAATCGTTCTGCGTCATCGCAATGATCCCGGCGATCAGCGCGGACAATCCACCGATGGTTGCGACGACAGCTCGGGGATCGAGATACGGCGCGCAATCGACAGCGAAGAGGGGTGTGCATCGAGCGACCATATAGACACCGGCTGTAACCATGGTTGCCGCATGGATCAGAGCGGAGACCGGAGTAGGGCCTTCCATGGCATCGGGCAACCAGACATGGAGGGGGAATTGGGCGCTTTTCCCACACGCGCCGAGCATCAGCAAGAGACAGATTGCCAGCCCGATACCGCCGCCAACATATCCCGTTCGAACATCCTGGTCTTGGGCCCCCCGTGGATGGCCCTCCCCTGACTCCCCAGGCCTGCCGAACTCCTGCTGCATGCTTGAGAGCCGTTCTTGCCCGAGCACGCCCGGCGCGTTCTGCGTGTCATGAAAATTCAGTGTGCCATACACAGTCCAGATGAAAAACAGGGCCAATGCAAAACCGAAGTCGCCAACACGGTTGACCAGGAACGCCTTCGTGCCGGCCGCCGCGGCTTCCCGTTTCTCGTACCAAAAACCAATCAGCAGGTAGCTGCAGAGCCCAACTGCCTCCCAGAAGACATACAAGAGCACGAAATTGCTGGCCGAGACGAGCATGGTCATCGAAAAGACGAACAACCCGATGTAGGTGAAGAACCGCCAACACCCACGATCTTGATGCATATACCCAACCGCATAGATCGCAATCAGCAATGCAACAAGGGTCACCATCGCCAGCATGATGCAGGTCAGGCCATCCGCGCGGAGTGTCACCGCGATATGAAATGGGCCGGATGAATCACTCGCATCGTGAACATCCGTGATCAAGCGGCCGGTTGAATCCCCGATTGTTTTCCGAGACCCCGAACCATCATATGCTTCCGGGACGGATGCCCAAGTCCACAGATCAACCGTTGTCTCATAACCAATGCCTGTCTCATGGTTTTCAATCGCTCGATTCAACTGGCGGAGCAGTTCGAGGCTCAAGACGCACGATATCACGAGCCCAAAGACAATCGGCAGATGGCTTTTCCCACGCAGGTACCGCGGCCCCAAGAGAGCCGTGACCATGGTCGCCACGAGCGGCAGGGCCGGTATGGCTACAAGCAGCTTTTGGATCGTCGTCCAGTCCGACATGAGTGTCTCGCGAATATTCGGGACTCCATACGGGCACCTCGTCCGCACGTGAGATTACATTTTCGGTAACCATTCAGCGATCGGAAGTCGTTCGTTGGCACAACGCGCCTGCAGGTTACACATGGCTTCGATGGCTTTGTTCCTCTTCGTTGATTTCGGGGGCGACGCCAGCCGGGGCCAGATCCGGCCAGCGCCGCTCTTCCAATCGCTCCAGGGGCACTTCGCGGTCGATATAGGGTGGGACGTTCTCCTCGCGCATTTCCTGCCAATAAGCCGCATCCAGCTTCCCGGCTCGTGCATAGAGCATCAAGATCAGTGCCAGGGCAATTGCCGCTTCGCATGCCGCCACGGCGATGATGAACACGACCAACATCTGCCCGCCCCAATCGTTATGGAACCGGCTGAATGCCACCAGTGTAATCGACACTCCCTGGAGCATCATCTCGGCACAGAGAAACATGACAATCAGGTTCCGCCGTGCTATCAATCCGACGACTCCGAGCATGAAGACAATTGCTCCGACTGTCAGGTAGTTTTGCAGCAGGTCGAGTTCAGCCTCAGCCATTGAACGGATTCCATCCTTCCCAGATCACATGTTCCCGATGCGGATTGCCTGGCGGCCGTCTGTCCGGCGGCCATGGACCACGATAGCCATGGCACCGACGAGTGCCGCGAGCATCAGGGCACCGGCAACCTGCATGGCAATTAAGTACCGTCCGAGCAATTCGCGGCCAAAACCGGCGACATGTTCCTCCGCGAGGATCCCCGCCTCGCGATCCTCCTCTGCGATTCCAGCCGCCGCAACGGAAACCGACGCGAGGCGGTCACTTCCCCGCGGATGGATGATTTCCAGCGCCATACCCGGAGTTCTTTCCCCCGGCAGCGGGGCACCACTGGTCGCATGGCCAATGACGCTTGTCATCATCCCAACCAGGATCGTTCCAGTCACTGCCGAAAGGAGTGCCTCCCAGCTCAACCGATCGTAATAGGCATGCCCTTCGGGCTGGGCCAGCATGATCACAAACAAGACCGTTACCAAGATTGCGCCAGCATAGACCGTGATGGTTGCCACTGAGAGAAATTGCGCGCCGATCAAAAGGAAAAGACCGGCCGTACCAACCAGTGCCAAACCGAACCAGATTGCTGAATAGAGCGGATTCCGTACCGAAATGGTGGCTCCGCATGCAACGACGACCGTGATGGCCAATCCATCGAATACGCTCTCATCCAGCCAACCGCACAACCGTGGTACATGCCAAGCAAGAAGGCCAATGGCAACAATCCCGCATAAAGCACCAAACCACCGCCCGCGGGCGTTGCCACGCGGTAAGATCAGCCAGAGCCCAACCATCACCAATCCAATCGCCCAAGCAAAAGGCGATGTGAGTACGATCTCGTACCATTTCGGTAATTCATGCGGCGGTATTGTTGCGATTGCAATCATCCTCGCTCCAACCGGTCTTCCACGCGAAGCGTGGAATGGCTTGCTGACTTCATCGGTTCCGAATCTTTGGTTTTGTCGTAGACGGACAGTAACTTTTCCTTATCAAAAATCATTTCTTCCCGGCTTCGGCCAGTCAGATCAAACAGGCTTGTCAACTCAATGGCATCCACCGGGCACGCCTCTTCGCACATGCCACAGTAGATACATCGAAGTTCGTCAATGGTGAAGGACTCCGGATATTTATCACGGTCCGGCCACGGTGATGGGGCTGCCACGATATCAATACAGCGGGCTGGGCAGGCGGTGGCGCAGAGGAAACAGGCAACGCATTTCACTCGGCCCTGTTCATCCCGATTCAATCGATGCACGCCCCGGTAAATCAGCGGATTGCCAATTTCTGGATGTTCTTCCGGGAATTGCGTCGTGACTTTAGGTCGGACTAAGTATTTCGCCGTCGTTGTCAAACCGTCCACGAAGAGCGGAAGATACATCCGCTCTGCCAGACCAAGTTCGGGTTCTTCGAGGATTTGGATATCTGGGTGATCTGGTTTCATCTTTCGTTAGTCTGTTGTTTCAGGCCGATTGTCCGTCGTCGCCGGCGCCACCCAGGCGACAGCAAGCCAACTGGCCATCAGGAGACCCCAGCTGGCCACAAGGGATCCCCAAGGCATTCCGTATTGGTCGCGGGAGATCTCTCCCAACACGGCCACGGCAACGAGGTTCAGGATGCCCAGAGGAATCATGACCTTCCAACCGAGGGCCATGAGCTGGTCGTATCGGAACCGTGGCCAAGTCCAACGGACCAGCATGAAAAACAAGACGACTCCGAATGTCTTGATGAATAGGACGGCGACTCGAAGAATCGCTTCTCCCCAGCCGATTTCCTGTTCTGGTGGGGTCATGCCCCAAACATGCCACCCGCCAAGGAAAAGGATGGCTATCAACACCGATGCGGTCATCATATGGATAAATTCGGCCGTTAGAAAGAGCATCAGTTTCATGCCGGAATACTCGGTATGGTATCCCTCAACCAGCTCCTGTTCGCATTCCGGCAGGTCAAATGGAAGACGGCCTGCCTCGGCAAATGCGGCCACCACGAATACGACAAATCCGAGCGGTTGCGTGAAAACGAACCACCATCCCGTTGTGGCTTGTGCGTGGATGATTGCATCCAAACGCAACGATCCAGTTGCCAGGACCACTCCTAAAATACCGAGGCCCAGCGGTAATTCGTACGCAATCAGCTGAGCGCTCGACCGAAGCCCACCGAGCAAACTGTATTTATTGTTACTCGCCCAGCCACCGAGAATCACGCCATACACAGCCAGGCTGGAAAGGGCGAAGACATAGATGATCCCAACATCGATCCCCGGCGCGATCATCAGGTCGATTGGTTCCGTCCCCATCCAATGGCCCAGCGATGGGATCATACTCCCAAAGGGAACAACGGCAAACACGCCCAACGCGGCAACCAACATGATGATCGGCGCGAGGGTGTAGATCCCGCGGCTGACATGCGCTGGATCGAATTCTTCCTTGAAAATAAACTTCAATCCATCGGCCACCGGCTGGCCAAGGCCAAAGAGTCGTATGTTCGTCCATGGGATACCGACTCGATTCGGTCCCCGTCGCATCTGAATCCAGGCCGCCATCCACCGTTCCACAAGAACCAACCATGCGGCGCCAGCCAAAACTCCACTCGCCAAGATGACGATCTTGATCAAGGCTTCGACAGTCACATGCTCGATGGTCATGGATGTTGGGGTCTGCGAGATTTTTTAGATGACATCAATGAACAAGATCGATACCAGAATCCGGAATTTCCGCTTTTGCCGCCGAGAAATAGGGCACCTCGGCGGCCATTTCGCGGAGGATGGTTCGGGCCTGGTAGAGTCCCGCGCGGCCGGCAAGTCGCCAGAACAAACGGCCCTCCACCTGGACACCAGCAGGTGGCCGAATCGCCCAGGTCGCATATTGGAGTCGATGGTTCGCATTGACATACGAACCATCTCGTTCGGCAAAAGCCGCGGCTGGGATCTGGTAATGGGCGCGCCGCATCAGTGGTGAATCAAACAAATCCTGAACGACCAGCAGCCGCAGCGGACTGAACAACTGAGCGGTCGGCTCGTCAATCCAATCCTCCGGATAGCCTCCAGTCACCCAAGCTCCCGTGATCGTGTCCGATCCGATTTCTTCCAGCAGGGCCTCGAACGGATAATCCCGCCGCATGAAATAGGCTGCGATTTCTTCGATCCCCCTACGATTGGGACATTTCTCGGCTCGGATGACGAACCCGTTCGGGAACTTTTGGTCGACACCCACCTTCGGAACCGGCCCCAGGACGATCCGAGCCCCAGGATCGATCGATCGGACATATCCGGCGGCAAGATACGCCTCCTCGACCGTGCAATGCGGGGAAAGAACGGCCGCAAGATGTCCACTTTTGGCCGCTTCACGCAGGCTATTGTCGAGCCTGTTCAACAAAGGGGCCCAATCGACCGGGACATGGGTTTGCGTATCCGCATCGAGTTGCCGCGGCTCCAGCAGCCGCTCCTTGCTATGAACATAATCCCAGCCGTATCGGCCGGCATCGCAGATCCACCATGTGTTCACCGACATATTCTCACGGGGCCGTATGCGGTAGATCCGGTCCTGGTTCTGGTCAATAAAAATGGAACAGCCAGTCGCGCAGCCGGTACAAACGCCCTGGTGCGATTTCATGAACCAGACCCGCTGCTGATAAAGAAACTTCAGGTCCGCAAGCGCACCGACCGGGCACAGATCCACGACATTCCCCGCCAGATTGTTTTCGAGTGGATAGCCAGGGAAAACATCAATTTCCTGAATCGATCCACGATCCGTGAGCATCAATTCGTTGCTACCGGTGATCTCCCGGCAGAATCGGACACAACGTGTGCAGGAGATACACCGGTCGACAAAGAGCATCACCGTTTCACCCAACGGCCGCCGCCGGCTATGGAACGGTCGAATATCGGCACGCCGCGACTCTTGGCCGTGCTGGAAATGATAATCTTGCAGCAGGCATTCACCCGCTTTATCGCAGATCGGGCAGTCGACTGGATGGTTGATAAGCAAGTTTTCTTCCACTCGGGCCCGTGCCGCGCGGACCTTTTCGCTATTGGTGATGAAGACCGTCCCATCCGTCGCGGGGGTTTGACACGCTGGAACCAGTTTGGGGTGCATGATCACTTCCCCCGTCCGAGGGTTGCGAGTCCCCACTTCAACGAGGCACATCCGGCAACTGGCAACCACCGAAAGACCTGGATGCCAACAGTAATGCGGGATTTCCACACCCGCCCGCCGGGCCGCTTCAATACCATTCAACCGCTCGCCGCTTGCAATTTTGATTGCTTCGCCATTGATGTAAATCGTGGGCATTGATACGCCAAAGACTTGATAACCGGATCAGTGGGATCCAACAAAGGTTAACGCGGGAACTGGTTCTTGGACATCCCAGCCGCCTGGATTCGTCTTCTTGATATACTCCTCGAATTCGCCCCGGAATTTGCGGATGGCATTCTTGATGGGCCAGGCGGCACCATCAGCCAGGCCGCAGATCGTTGTACCGGGAATGATACCTATCGAGTCACCGATTTCAAGCAACAGATCGAGATCCTTGATCCGCCCATGGCCGGCCTTGATTCGATTCAGGATCGCCAGCGACCATGCGGTCCCTTCCCGGCAGGGCGTGCACTGACCGCAACTCTCATGCGAAAAGAATCGACAGCTGTTGTGCAGGAAGTCGATCATCGATGCCGTCTCGTCCATCACCACAACCGCCGCGGTGCCCAGGCCAAGGCATCCATATCGAATTGGACTCTCGAAGTCGAGTGGGCAATCCAATTCATCCGCAGAGAGTAGTCCTGTACTAATTCCACCAGGGACAACCGCCTTTGCCCTCCGGCCATGCCAGACACCACCACCATACCCATCGATCAGTTCCCGGCATGGGATACCCAGTGGTGCCTCGTAACAGCCGGGCCGTTCGATATGCCCAGACAGGCAATAGAGTTTGGGCCCCAAACTACCGATATCATGGGGAATGTCCGGATCGGGTGGGGTCCCCATGGAGCGGAACCAACCGGCACCCCGCTCGCAAATATGCCGCACACAAGCAAGTGTCTCGACATTATTGACAACCGTTGGTTGATGAAACAGGCCTTCAACGGCTGGGAAGGGTGGTTTGATCCTCGGCCAGGCCCGTTTCCCTTCCAGGCTCTCAATCAGTCCCGTCTCTTCACCGCAGATATAGGCGGCCGCGCCGCGGTGGATGATGATATCGAGCGAATACCGGCTCCCCAAGATATCCTGACCCAACAAGCCAGCCTCGTAACATGCGTCCATCGCGGCTTGTAGCCTCTTTAGACATTGCGGATATTCATACCGCAAATAGATATAAGCGACCGATGCACCGGTTGCGTACCCCGCAAGAATCGTCCCTTCCAGAACCTGGTGTGGGTCCTGTTCCATTAACACGCGGTTACTAAAGGTCCCCGGCTCGCTCTCATCGGCATTGACACATAAATAGACAGGTCCGGGATTCCCTTTGGGGATGAAAGACCATTTCAGTCCACACGGGAAACCGGCCCCGCCGCGGCCACGCAGGGCGCTGGCTTTCACCTCGTCCACCACCTGCTCCGGCGACCAGTCTTGAAGCACATGTCGCAATGTCGCATATCCGCCAGTCGCCTCATAGGCGCGCAGCGTATGGCTTTCGGGATTTTGGATGTTCGCTAGGAGAACAGGTTCAAAGTCAGTCATCGATTCGCTACGTTCTGGCGGGATGGCGTCACGGCTTCGCGATGGGGAGTCGGCGCGTTGGTTTTGCCACGCGTTGCGTGGTGTTACAGGCCCTCCATCATTTTCTCCACTTTCTCCGTCGTCATCTCCTTATGCAATTGATCGTTCACCATGATGCAGGGAGCGAAATCGCATGCACCGAGGCATTCAGCCGCTTCAATCGTGAGGGTGCCGTCTGGTGTTGTTTCGCCGGGACGGATACCGGCCTTTTGACACAGATGTTCCAATATTTGATCTCCACCCCGCAGGGCACAGCTCAGGGACCGGCAAACCGACATCCGGGTTAATCCATGCGGCTCATGTTGCTTGAAAAAGCGATAGAACGTCATGGTGTCCTGAACCTGTGCCGGGGCCAATTCCAGCAATTGGGCAATTTCAACCACCGCTTCAGGCGGCACCCACCGGAGATACCGGTTCACGACATGCAGCGCCGGTAGTGTCACGGCCTGTTTGGTCGGATAGTGTGGGAAATAGGCCTTGATTTCAGCGATTATCTCGTCGGTCAGGATACGATGGGAACTACTCATCCGGTCGCTTCCGCCTCCATTCCATGATTCTTTTCAACGATCCAACTCCGCGGCAATAATATTCAGGCTCCCCAGGACGGCCACCACATCACTGAGGGTGTGCCCACGAATCAATCTCGGGAACAGGGCAAAGTGAAAAAAGCTGGGTGGGCGGCAGCGGGCACGGTAGGCCACATCACTCCCGTCCCCAACCAGATAGAAGCCCAATTCGCCATTCGGGGCCTCTGTCGCCACGTAGACCTCCTCACAGGGAACCCGGATGCCCCGGTTCTTCATCACCAATTCAAATAGGGTAATCGTCCCTTCAATGGTCTGATAGACGTCCGCTGGATCCGGCTTACTGATCCGATCGCCAAGTCCGATATTCACGGGGCCGGGCGGGAGGTTTTCGATGGCTTGCTGAACAATCTTAAGACTCTCAAGCATTTCACGCATTCGGACCAGGAACCGGGCATAGGTATCTCCGGTGGTCATGCAAGGCACGTGGAAATCGAAATCCTCGTATGCCAGATACGGTTCATCCTTGCGAAGATCCCGCGTAACACCACTCGCCCGGGCGATTGGGCCGCTCGAACCGGTCGCAATGGCTTCCTCGCGTGAGAGAACGCCAACACCCTTGGTGCGGTCGACGAAAATCTTGTTCCTGACGAGTAGTTTCTCCAGGTCCGCATGCATTTTGGGGAATCGCTGGATGAACGCGCGGATTTTTTCAATCACTTGGGGTGTCATATCATGCGTGACACCACCGACACGCGTGTAGCTGTTCGTAAACCGATGCCCGCAGAGCGTTTCGAAGATGTCATAGATCATCTCCCGCTCATAGAAGGCGTAGAGGAAAAAAGTAAATGCCCCGGTATCCAAACCCATGGCACCACAACAGACCAGATGGTCCGCGATACGGGCCAGTTCCGCAACGATCACCCGGATATACTTGCACCGAGGCGTCGGTTCGATGCCGATGAGGGTTTCGACTGCCGCATGCCAACCAATGTTGTTGGATATGGGTGAAACATAGTTCATCCGGTCAGTCACCGTCACATATTGATTGTAGTCAAGATGCTCGGCAATTTTTTCAAAGCCGGAGTGTAAATAGCCTATGTCAGGCATCGCATCCAGCACCCGCTCACCTTCTAGTTTGAGCACCAACCTTAATGTGGTATGCGTCGCCGGATGTTGGGGCCCGAAATTGAGCGTCCAAACATAGTCCGTCTCCTCGGCATACGCTATATTCCGCGTGGCCTGATCGCCCAGCGGTCGGGCTTTGGATTGGGTCTGGTCGGTTGGCATGGATGCATTACCTGATAAAACCAAGGCACCACAGGAGATTGGCTCTACGAACTGGCAATATCGCCTTTGGCTTAGGCATCATCTCGTGCGATGACGGGCAAATGATGCCGTTCCCCGCGGCCTTGGAGCGGATAGTCTTTTCGCAACGGGTGGGCCGAAAATTCCTCCGGGAGGACAATTCGTCGATGGTCGGGATGGCCATCGAACGTGATACCGAACAGGTCCCAGACTTCGCGTTCAAGCCAGTTCGCGCCGGGCCATAGGGACACGACACTCGGAACCATCAAATGCGATTCGGATAAAAACGTCCGCACCGTCAATCGCTCGTTCGTCTTGGTATTCGTCAGCAGGTAGACCATGCCGAAACGATCTTGCGCATCGCGATAGTTCAGGTAGTCGACGCATGTAATATCAACGAGCATATCAAAATCCCACGTATCGCGGAGCCAGGCGAGTACCTCATAGATCACCTCCGGTGGAACAACGATTCTGGTTTGTTCCCGGAACACACTCGACGAACTGTCTGGAAAACGGTTCTTCAGGTCTTCGGTAACGGTAGGCATCTTTGGAAAAAGGATCATCAGGATGGAAGGGATGGTTCTTGCGCCTTGTCATCGCCTTTGGGGTGGCGATTCCAAGATGGGGAGTTCGATCAACGCCCGCTTGGCCTGTTGTCTAGTTTCTGACTTGAACTCGCGCCCGCTGAGTGTGCCTTCACGTTGAATCTGGTCTTGCAGGTCAATAATCGCCTGCAGTAATTGCTCTGGCCGGGGCGGGCATCCGGGGATGTAGATGTCCACGGGAAGGAACCGATCAATGCCTTGGACCACGCTGTAGGTATCAAAAATGCCCCCCGTCGATGCACAGGCACCCATGGAGATACACCACTTCGGCTCATGCATCTGGGACCAGATACGCTGCAAGACCGGCATCATTTTCATGACCACCCGCCCGGCAACAATCATCAAGTCGCATTGGCGAGGGCTATATCGAAACACTTCGGCACCAAACCGGGCGATATCGTGCCGGCTCGCCCCAGTTGCCATGAGTTCGATCCCACAACAGGCCGTGGCAAAGGGCATCGGCCAAAGGCTGTTTTTCCGACACCAATTCGCCAATTGATCGAGCGGCGCAAGCAGAACATGCTCGGGGAAAGGGCTCCGAGCTGCCACATCCGCGTATTGAGAATCTTTGTCAGGAACCATGGGTGACACCCCGTCAGAATCTCGTAGCCTATCGCCACCTGAAAAGGCCTTTTCGCCAATCGTAGATGAGGCCTAGGACAAGGAGCAGGATGAAGAATAAGACACCGGCAAAAACCAATTCGCGGCCAACGACAAGCCCTGACACCACGGCCTGATCAACGCCTGCCGGACTCTTCGATGCCACGGCCCATGGATAGAGAAAGAGCAACTCGACGTCAAACACCAGAAAAGCGATGGCCACAAGGTGAAAACGGATATCGAATCGCCGGCGGGCATCATGGATAGGATCCATGCCGCTTTCGTAGGGCATTTCCTTAACGGCTCCCGCGCGGTGTGGTCCAAAGATCCGTCCGAGAAGAATCAGGCCGATCGCCACGATCAGTAAAAAGGCAACGAGGAGCAGGACGGGTAGAATGGCAAGGTTCATATCGTCTTGGCTTGGGGCTTAGGTGAAAAGTCGAACCACAGCCAAAAAAGAAAGGCCCGTATCCGCAACCAGGCCTCTACAATAGAAATCGTAACCGGGTTCTCTCAGAGGGTCAACCCGCGAAATCCTGAAGAAAGGAGCCGAGACGACCGCCCCACGCGGATCGTCTCGGCTCATGTTGCGCCTCCCTGTCACGGTTCGCACCGCAATCACATCCCCTGGCTCCTCAATCCTATCCCCTGACAAGACGCGATTGGCTAAAGATCGCACGGGATCGATCCCATCCTGGGCCGCCATGGACCCATGACATGGCTCGATTCTCATCCCCTGCCAAGATCAGAAGACGTCGATCATGAAATGTTTTCCACTATGATAGCGGGCTCCGTCGTGGCGGACTTGGAGCAATCCGTCGTAGTAGCGTGTCCGTTGGTTCGGGTAATAATTATGCCATTGGCGGTTGTAGACCGGTATTCGCATTTCCGGAGGATACCGGTAATACAAACTGTCCGCGCTGCGGAAATACTCGCTCCCCCAGAAATTCTGGGGATAGTACACATAGGGATAATGGTAAAACCGGTTCCAATCCTGGGTTGTGTAGGTTCCTCCCCAAGCACGACCATATGCCTGCTGGGCTTGGACAGTTTCCGCACGCAAGACGACGCAGCATGCGATCACAACAACACTCAAAAAGACATTTCGCCGGATCATAGAGATTCCCCCTGGTTATCAATAAAAAATCCACCTGGTTATCAATAAAAAAGTAGTTCGTCAGCCACCAGATTGGATCGGTGGGTTGTGGATACCTCCTGACGAATCGATCGGGCCAAGCAATGGATTGCCCTCACTCTAGAAAACCAAAAATCCCACCGCTGGCCACCATTCCGGTCAGCTGCTTGGCACGTTCTAGTCATCGGTCAACCCTACAAGCCGAAATGAACGAATATCCGTTAGAATTGATACAAACCAATCGACGAGGTACCTTGGATGTGTTAATTTATAACGATCCGGAAGAATTGATGGCCTTGTTCCTCAAGATCCGGCTCCGGTAGACTTCAAGGGAAGCCCTTTGGGTAAGCAGGCTTGGCCCGCGGGTGGCAGATCCACCCGGATGTTGGCACCGTATATCCGGGTATGGACAGAATTGAGGCCGAACCGCTAATTTTATTGGAGAGTCATTTGGGAGGGACCGGCGGCTGCCCAACGCCCGGATCGAGATGGTTTCCCCATTCAGGATGGGTCCCACCCTTGAACGAAAGACGCCCAAGCAGCTGAAGAATTTCCATATTGATCCCCCACACACCACGGAACATCGATGCCTGACAATTCGCCCACTCCGCTCGCGGAGGCCCCGGAACGGGCCGCTCCACGGCAGGCCATGATCGAGGCCCGAGACCTCTCGAAGTTTTACGGCGATTTCGCCGCGGTACGGGACGTGAGCTTCACGATCCAGGAAGGGGAAGTCGTCGCGTTCATCGGCCCGAACGGGGCCGGTAAAAGCACCGTGATGAAGCTCCTGACCGGCTATTTGTCACCTTCCACCGGGATCGCCCAGATTGCCGGCTTCGATATGCAGACCGACCGGCTGAATGGGGCAGCTCGGCTTGGATACCTGCCCGAAAACGGTCCCCTCTACCCGGATATGACTCCCCGCAGCCTGCTCCGGTTTTTCGCCGAGGCACGTGGCATGGACGACTCCTATGCCAGCCAGCGGATTGAGGCTGTCGTCGAACTTTGCCGACTGGAGGCAGTGATTGGCAAACCCATTGTAAAGCTATCCAAGGGATATCGGCAACGGGTCGGGATGGCCCAGGTACTACTCCACGAACCGGATGTGTTGATCCTCGACGAACCGACCACGGGCCTCGATCCGAACCAAATCCGCGAAGTCCGGAAGATGATCCGGCGGCTTGGTGAGACGAAGACGATTCTGCTGTCGACACACATTCTTCAAGAGGTTCACGCCATGTGCTCTCGCGTCCTCTTCATTGATGAGGGCCGGATTGTTTTCGATGGCACTCAAAACGAGCTCCTTGCCGATCAGCCCGACATGGACCTCAAATTCCACGAGCTAACCGGCATTGCAGAGAATCCAGCCTAATATTCCTTTCCAACAAACCATTTCCCAACGTATCCCAATTCGAGCGACGACCATGAACTGGAACGTCTTATCCGCTATTTTCAAGCGCAATTTCGTTAGTTACTTCTCGAGCCCGACGGGCTATGTCTTTATTTGCGTTTTCGTCGTCCTGAGTTCACTGGCGACCTTCTGGCCTCCCGATTTCTTTAATAACAA
>JAFGFZ010000187.1 GCA_016930815.1 Pirellulales bacterium
GCGACGCCTCCGGAAAATCCCATCTGCTCTGATTGGGCCGAATCCGGCCGGATACTCGATCTTTGGCGGGTATCTCCTCGAAACGGGCATCTTAGAAACAGGATTGGCACGCCACGCGCATCCGCCTTTCGATAAGACAGATGGGTGGCCATGGATGGGACATACAAAACAATTTCCTGGTAAGGGAGGTGTCATCATGGCACGCACGAATTTCTTGTGGTTTTGCACTTGGGGCGCGATTGGATTTGCGATCTGGTTTGTCGCACCGGCTGCTTGGGGAGGGACTTTCGATAAGATTCGGAATATGCAGGATTCCGGCCGGATTCTCATCCAAGAGCGCAATCCGGCAATGCAAGTGGTCGATCGCATGGAATTCCTGGGCCCGGCCGGGAGTGGATCGAGTAGTTCGGCCGGCGGTGGTTCCGCGGGCAGTGAATCGGGCGGCAACGATCCAAGTTGGGCAGAAGTAACAGGGGCTATCCATGACATGGCAGGCGCCGTGCATGATATCAATGGCATCCTGGGCGGTCGTGGATCCGGCCATCGGGGTCGGCCCAATCGAGGCGGCGGTGGTGGCTGGTATCCGGTACCAATGCCAACGCCCGGCGATTACTTCCCCAGCTCGGGAACCTATCTCCCATCCACCAGCTCCAGTTCCTCGATCCTCGTTCCCGGAAATGCGCTACCGTCGGCTGCTCTATCCAACGGTTCCAGCGTGGTCAGTGGACGAGGACTCACGATTATCAATCCGGTATCGACTGGCGGCAGTGTTCGGTTTCGCATCGGAGGTCGGACCATGGAGCTCAAAAACGGTTATCAACAGGTCGTTCGTGGCGGGGGCCAACGGGTCATTGAATTTGATCGCGGTGGTGATTTCGGCCTGGCCCGGTATACGTTGACCGATGGCACATTTCAATTCAAAGTCACCGAACGTGGATGGGATATTGTTAAGAAGGTTTTCCGAGTCACCATTGACAATCAGGCCGGTCAAGGAGATTTCCGGTACGTGATTGATAACCGGCCGATGTTGATCGCGGCTGGGCAAGTTCAGAAACACCAAGGTGGTTTCCCATTCGTCGTCAAGTTCGATAATGGCAGCGGCGGTTCGCCCATTGAAATGGTTCTCAAGAGCGGCACCTATCGGATTGGGATCCATCCGGAGACAGGCTTGTGGGACTTCATGAAGGACGAAACCATGGGAAGGCTCGCTTCGAATCCGCTACCAGAAGAAGCAGCCAGCGAACTCGCCGATCCCCTCGCGAATCCGCTACCCTAAGATTCTGTGGCATCGATGCCATTGCCCATTCGGCGTCGATGAGCCGGTCCGAATGCCCCTCAGCCAACGCCATTCTATCAATCGAAGCTTCAGCCCCAACGGGGCGACCTTATACAAGCCCAGGGTGCAGAGACGGGAGGGTACCGACCGTCTCGTAACCCTGGGTAATCGTAAACACAATATTCCAGAAAACCCCAACGGGGTGGCCCTAAACGCCTCTCGTCTGCCTCATTCAATCCCACACATGCCGCTCATCAATTGTGATCCCATGGCGTTTACACAATTCACGAAACTCATCTTGAAACGACATGTGTCTGTGGTGTTGTTCTTGATTGGCAAAACAACGACATGGACGAACACTCTTGCCAGCGATTGGGGCATTCCTTTTCTTTCTTTTTAGGGCCACCCCGTTGGGGTTTGGGGGTGGGATTCTTCCTGTTACCCAGGGTTCCGCGACTATCGTCGCTCCACCCTGGGCTGGTATAGGATCACCCCATTCGGGGTTCCCGAGATTCCGGACATACCCAAATACGGAATGATCCCTTCTTGACAGACAACAGGCAATCCCTGGGAAACATCGCATAATCCGATGTTATCAACCGCCCTCAAAAAAAGCCCCAAGGGGGCGGTCCTAGTCCAGCCCAGGGTGGAGAGACGGGAGGGTACCGACCGTCTCGCAACCCTGGGTAGGCTTGAATCTCGCCCGGAGTCGGCGTACGTTGGAGTCGATTGGCAACACGAATATTCATCATTGGGAGGTCCGATTGTGAATATATCGCCGGGGGCGGATCGAAGAGAATTTCTACACCGCACGGGCCGCTTGGGTTTGGGTTTGGGTTTCGGCGTCTTTTCCGCCGGATCAACGCAACGGGCGGTCGCGGCCAGTGCCAATGAAAAAATCGTGCTTGGGATCATTGGGATCCGGGGTCGGGGAAACCAGTTGGGCGAATCATTCGCCTCACGGCCGGATGTGCATGTCGCGTATCTAGCCGATGTCGATCGGTCGCTCTTCGATTCCCGTATCCAATCGATCAGGCAACACCAGGAAAAGGCACCGGTAGCCGTCCAGGATTTCCGGCGGGTTCTTGACGATCCGGCCGTCGATGCCGTCGTGATTGCCACGCCCGATCATTGGCATGCCCTGGCGACGATCTGGGCATGCCAGGCAGGCAAGCATGTCTTTGTTGAAAAGCCGGCAAGCCATACGCCTTGGGAAGGCAGAAAGATGGTCGAGGCGGCCAGAAAATACGATCGTATTGTCCAAGTGGGTCTTCAAAACCGCAGTGCGGCCTACCTTCTCAAGGCTAAGGACACCATCGATCGGGGCAATCTTGGCCCCATCCATATGGTCCGTGTATCGAATCAGAAATATTGGGAGAATACCCCAGCGGTCGCCGATTCCCCGGCACCGGCGCATCTGGATTGGAACATGTGGAACGGCCCCGCGCCGGAAGCCAACTATAACTTCAACCTCTGGGAAAACTGGAACCACTTTTGGCGCTATTCGGGTGGTGACATCATCAATGATGCAATCCATCAATTGGACCTTGCCCGGTGGCTCTCGGGTCAAACCTACCCGAAGAGTGTCTACTCCGTCGGTGGCCGTTGGTCGGAAGCGGGTGTGTATGAAACGCCGGATACCCAGACTGCGGTCTTTGAATTTGACAACATGTTGATGAACTTCGAATTGACGCTTTACACACCCTACATGCTCAAAACGGACCCCGAACTCCGTGACAGCGACATGTTCCCCCATTGGCCTCAGAATGCGACCCGAATCGAGATGTATGGCCAGAAGGGCCTCATGGTTGTCGGGCGCCATGGTGGTGGCTGGCAGGTTTTCATACGGCCTAAAGACCGAAAGCCAGTTGTGGCGGCCCAGGAATATGGCCGGTTTCCCGACCACGAACATCAGAACGACTTCTGCGATGCCATTCGAAACCACCGCCGGCCGAATGCGGATATCGAAGAGGGACACCGCAGCACATTCCTGGCCCAGCTGGCCAATATCAGTTATCGTTTAGGAGGTGCGAAATTGCAGGTGGATTCGTCGACCGAATCCATTCGCAATCACGACGAAGCCAACCGGATGCTCAAACGGACGTACCGTGCGCCATGGATCGTCCCGGAACAGGTGTGAGGCGGGGCTACGTTTTGGAATCAGATTGGATAATCACCCTTCATCACGCGGCGATACGGCAACCAATGTGGGTCGCACCTGCCGCTTGAAGACGGACATGAGACAGCCATGACACGCAGGCAGTCGACACGTCGTGAAGCACTCATCGCGGGTAGTACCGTTTTGGGGATGCCCTATTTCATCCCGGATCGATCACGAAACCGGAAACCCAGTACCATATCGAGAACTGGATCGAATGCATCGGCAGCCGAAATCGATGCACTGCCGATATCGAATATGGCCAGCGGTCATCAACGCTTTGCTATCTCGTCAATATCGTTCGAAACATCGGCCAGGTTGACAACAAACTCCAATGGAACCCGGTCGCGGAACGATTCACTAATTGGGACGAAGCGAATCAGATGCTGTCGCGCCCGCGCCGGGCCAGTTACGAATTGCCGTCTACCGTGAGCTCTTGAGGAACACAAACCGGCGCATGCCTTCCCGTTTTACTTGGATTCGGATCCCCTGGCTGAGGTCCTGATCCTTCATCGCTTCGCGGAAATCCTCGATGTTGCGGATGGGGGTATTTCCCGCAGCAACGAGAATATCTTGCGGCTGAATCCCAACTTGCGCCGCCAGACTACCTGGTTCGACAGACGTGACAACCACTCCGGTCTCGTTCTCCGGATAACCCAATTGCCGGGCGATTTCTGGAGTGAGTGTTTGGGCCGTGATCCCTAAACCAATCGTTGCTTCCCGTCCCGCGACCGATCCGAGACCGCTGCCGAGTTCACCCACGACGACTTGAACCGTCCTGTATTTCCCATCGCGAAAAAGGACCACATCCACGGTGGTGTCCGGAGTGGTTGAGGCAACTGCGTTGCGGAGCTGATACGCCTTGGCAACATCTTTGCCAGAAAACTTCGTAATGATATCCCCGGACTGAATTCCCGCCTTATCCGCGGGGCCGTCCGCAACGACGTCCCCGATCAGAACACCCTCCTGGGATTGGAATCCGAACGATTGAGAGAGACTTTCGTTGAGGTCCTGGATTGCGGCACCCAGCCAGCCACGCTGAACCTTGCCATGTTCGATGATATTGCTGGTAACCATCTGCGCCATGTTACTTGGGATGGCAAAACCGACACCCATGTACGTGCCGTTCCGGGATGCGATGGCCGTATTGATTCCCACAACCTGGCCTTTCAGATTGACCAGGGGGCCGCCACTGTTTCCAGGATTAATGGCGGCGTCGGTTTGAATAAAGTCTTCGTAATCGGTGATCCCGACATCCGAGCGGCCTTTGGCGCTAATAATGCCGGCAGTCACCGTCTGATCCAAGCCAAATGGGCTGCCAATGGCGAGCACCCACTCGCCAACATCGATCCGGTCCGAATTTCCTATCTCAGCCGGCACAAGTCCCGATGCTTCGATCTTGAGTACGGCTAAGTCGGTCTTATCATCGGTCCCAACCACAGTCGCTTTAAACGTCCGCTCGTCCGATAACGTGATATTGATTTCGTCCGCCTGCTGGACGACATGGTTGTTGGTTAGAATGTATCCATCCGGTCGAATGATCACTCCAGAACCCAGACCCCGCTGTTCAAAACCACCTTCAGGAATCCGAAATTCGAAGAACCGATCGAAGAGGTCCTCATCAAAGAAACCGCGAAATTCGTCCGGTATCTGACGCAGCTCCGGCCGAGATCGGTTTGCAGCCGGCTGGATCTTCCGGACGGAGCTGATACTTACCACCGACGGCCGCATCGCCTTGGCCACATATTGGAAACCCTTCGATAGATCGGTGGCATGGGCCAGCTGCTCCTTCGCCGCAAGGGCTTGACCACTCTCGGCGGCATATGCCAGACGCGATATGATCGACGGCAACGCCGCAAACACAAAACAGGCAACAACGATGCCAAGAATGGCAACCAGTCCAATATATTTTCTTCGATTCAGAGATGACATGACGATCCTCCTTTACAGATTCTTTGAATGATCTTGGACTACCCTGTTTCTGAGTGCCGTTTCTATTGGGAACGGATCGAAATCCAAGTATTTTTTCGGTTTTGCAATTCGTGGGCCAAATCAATCAGCGTATTCAATCAACGGAATAGAGATGCAACCATATCATCGTAAATTCTTGTAAATAAATAATTTACAGATGATATTCCTAGGCCCCGTTAAAATCCCAAAGAGAGCCCGGTTGCCAGCGAAACTGCCATAATGGCAGATGCATGATGAAAAGATTCATGGGCGAAGAGATGGGGAAGGACCGGATGGGCAGGGGAAGAAAAAAGTGTCCTGGAATGGAAATGACGCCCACTGTATATCTGGTGGATCTTACATCAAGAACCAGTCCGATATCCGACACCTACCAGAAAACCTAGTAACGAAAGACCAATCATGAAAGTACCTCTTCTCGACCTGAAAGCCCAATACGCAACCATCCGGGAGGAGGTTGAACGCACCGTCTTGGAGATCTTGGAAAGCCAATGGTTCATCCTCGGCCCGAACGTCCAGGAATGCGAAAAGCAGATTGGCGAATACTGCCATTGCCCGCACGCCGTCGGCGTGACATCGGGTACCGATGCCCTGTTGATCAGCCTCATGGCCGAGCAGATTGGCCCGGGCGACGAGGTGATTACGACACCGTACACATTTTTTGCCACGGCCGGTTCCGTTTCCCGCGTCGGCGCGACGCCGGTATTTGTCGATATCTGCCCCAAGACCTTCAATATCGAGGCATCGCAAATTGAGAGCCGGATTACCGAGAAAACCAAAGCGATCATCCCGGTCCATCTCTATGGCCAATGTGCCGCGATGGATCCGATCATGGAGATTGCGAGTCGTCATGGTCTGGTGGTAATCGAAGATGCCGCGCAGGCGATTGGCGCTGAATACAAGGGCCGCCGAGCCGGCTCGATCGGGCACTACGGATGTTTCAGTTTCTTTCCCTCCAAGAATCTCGGCTGTGCCGGTGACGGCGGGATCGTCACGACCCAGGATCCCGACCGCGCCGAACGGCTCCGTACGCTCCGCGCCCACGGCTCCAAACCTAAGTACTACCATCAATTGATCGGTGGGAACTTCCGGCTGGATGCGATTCAGGCAGCGATTATCTGCGTCAAGTTGAAGTATCTCGACGGCTGGACGAAGGCACGCCAGGCGAATGCCGATCGGTACCGTCACCTATTCACCGAAACAGGACTGGTCGAAAAAGGCCTCGTTACACTTCCGCTCGATCTCTCCCAGACCACCGGATCCCGCCACATCTACAACCAATTCGTCATTCGCGTTCCTAACCGCGATGCGCTCCGGAGCCATTTAACGGAACGGGGGATCGGCACCGAAATCTACTATCCCGTTCCGATGCACCTGCAGGAGTGCTTCGCCCCGCTCGGCTACCATGAAGGGGATCTCCCGGAAAGTGAACTGGCTGCCCGAGAAACAATCGCCCTGCCGATCTATCCGGAGTTGTCCGAGGATCAGATCACCTGCGTCGTCCAGGAAATCCGCGCGTTTCTGGAATCGTCTTCCTAGCGCGGCAGAGCCGCAACCAAGTGTAGGCGGGTCTCCCCGAGACCCGCATTGCCACATCGCTATAGCATGCTAAATGATGCTTTCAGGAGCCATTTGATTCAAAAAGATCGTGTCGCGGCGGCGATCCAGAGGACCATCATCAATGCCGACATGCCGCCAGCCGTTGTCCATGTTCTTAGTTCGAACGGTGCGAACTGTTTGTTTTTCAAGAAATTGGCGATTCCTACACCCAGTGGTAATGCAAAACCGCTGCCTACGGCTGCGATGGTCCCGCTAACACATGTGTGATCGAGGACTTTTCCAAGCCCGTAGGGATACCAGTGGGCATGACGAAATAAATAGGTAATGAGCACGGCAAACAGGGCATAACCAAGATAGGTCGCTGCGGCTCCAAACAGCGCGTTCTTGGCAATCCGATACCGGCCCGTTAGCACGTCATGGCCACTTGCGAAGAACAGAATGTCACACGATGCCCCCAGCAGGAAGATGCCCAATAGATGGCAGCCAAAAAACGGCGCATTGGTGAACTTGAATAGCATCGCGCAGGATGCGATGAGCGTGGACGTACCCGGCATCTGGCAATACACGCGGGCCACCGCGAGGAGAAACAGGGCAATGATAGTGAGCGGGACCGAGGATCGTGGGATATCGGCGCGGTGGAGGAATTCTCCAAGAATCGCTTCGGCAGCGCCCCAGCAACTCCCAAAAAATAAGACGAGAAGTATGGTCTGTTTTCGCATCCATTTGCCCTTTCGATTGAGATGAGCCCTTATATGCCGCGCCATCGACATCAGCCTGCTGTATCTCGTTGATATCGCGTCATGATCCATCCCAGACACAGAAACAACATGATGCCGGTGGCTGGTTCCGGGACGACCACGAAGTCGTCCGTTTTCGTCGTCAGGAGCTGGTAATAATCCCATCCACTGCTCTTTTTGGTGTATTGTTCCAGGACTCCAGTGACGGAATTGAAAGAATTGCCAATTAGGACCAATGGATGGTAGAGATCAAAATAGTTTTTATCCACATTCAGGTAGTCGCTGACCCAGACATCGGCATCCCACGGTTCGTTGTGAAGGTTGTAATTGTCTGAATTCTTGCCGAGATCCAGGGCATCAACAAGAACATTTTCAACGCGAAGACACATCGATTCAAAAGGTTCGGCACTGTGGCCGGTAACATACCATTCGCCGGGAGGGCCCTCAATGGGGGCGGCAATTTGATCGAGTGTGACCACCTTGGGATCTGGTACCGGATTCCCGGTACTCACGACGGTGAACGTTGCCTCAGGTGCCGGCCCCGTATCGCCGCCACCAAACTGCAGAAATGTCGTCCCTCGATACTCTTCCACACAAACATTCGCGACAGAAATCCAATCCCCCACCTGAATCCCTGCAAAGGTATCTTCACCATTCCACCCTTTGATTTGGATGGCTCCCCAGCCATCCAAGTAATTGGGGTCCTGGACAAATAACCGCGGTTGGCTTTTCGACAAAATATGCGTGACGATCCCGCCAGTGCAGTCGACGACTTGTTCGTTGTAAAGGCTATTCCCTGCCGGATCGGCAGCAAGGTCGACGTATTGAATGTCGCGGATGGACAGTGGATCCGCGAATGCCGTCGTACCGGCCCATAAAACCAAGAGGCTAGAAACCGAAATCATCTGAAGTCCAACGTGTGTCATTCTCATAAGACATCTCCCAACGCGGCCGATGGCCGCAACCAATTGTTGGCGGGCCTTACCGAGACCCGCATTGCCACATCACAATAGCATCTTAAATGATGCGCGCACCGTGCTCGCATAGTACCAACGAAGACGAATGCGGCGACGCCGCAAACAAAACCGAAAACCAAACGGATACTCCTGTGATCAATGACTGTGAACAAGTCAATTACAGCGATACAATATCTCCAGCATCCATTGTGAACAGGGAAACAAAAACTTCCGGATCGATCGATTCCGGATGGTAGCGGATGGATCCATCCCCGTAGGCATAGTTACAGCCACCGGGATGGAAACTATAGATTTCGTTCAGATTGTTACAGTTGGTCATCTGAGTCCCGTTGCATAGGGCATGGACACAGAAATAACCGCGATGGTCGGCCCATAGGGCCCCCGTCTGTTCTCCCGGCTGGAGCTGATTCCCCACGTAACGCAAGGGGCGTCCCCCATCTTCGAAGAACAGAAACGATTGGGATAGGCCATCCAGGACATCCGTGACTCTAGTCGGTTCCGTAATGTCCTGGATGATCGCATTCCACCGCTGGCGAGGCGTAATGGCTCCGGAATCGATGAGTGGCCGATACGCTCGCTCCATGATCGACAGGCAGGCCCCATAGTCGCTGATAAACGGGCGCCCACTAGGTGCGGATGGGCATACGAAGAGGGGCATGTCCGTTTCCCGTGCGGCCCGGTTTTCCCGCGCGTCCCAGTGATATTTGAAATCATACAGGTCGTGCACGGTATTCTGTTCGATGTACGGGAGAACTAAAGCAAGGACGCCATGGTCGGGATCCCGCGAGTGCGATGGCGGGAAACACTGGGTCGCGTTTTCGTAGGCCAGAATGGCCAGCCCGATCTGATGCAGATGGTTGGAACATTCCAACCGCCGGGCCGTTTCTCGGGCCGATTGGACGGCCGGGAGCAACAACGCGACGAGAACTCCAAGAATGGCAATGACCACAAGAAGCTCAATCAGCGAGAACGCATTCGGAGAGGACGGACGTGCACCACGTGGAAGAAGAGTCGCACGCTCCGATCCCCCGCGCGTCCATTCGATGGAAATGTTCATGCGACACCACGTATTCTTGGCACCCCTTCGTGAGTGCCTTCGAGTCCTTCGATTGGACGGCATTTGGCGGAATCCATCCGCTGTCGTGAAGGCCCGCACCATCCACGACAACGATTCCCAATGGGGATTCCAAATGGCACAAACGTGCCATTTGAATTCTGGATTCTACTGATTTCCGAAGTCCTGTCAACCGCCTAGAGTCTCACCGTGTCATATGTGCGCACGGTGCCCGCATCTTACAGGATGCTATGATGAGGTGGCATTGCGGGTCTCGGAGAGACCCGCCTACACTTGGGTGCGGTCTTCGGCCGAGTTGGGATACCTACCGGAGAGTCGCTTTTCGCTACGCGAAAAGGTTACATGGTCGCTTTTCGCTCCGCGAAAAGATTTCTTTTCTCAAACCGAAAGGCGACCTGGATAGTTTTATTGATCCTATGGATGCCGACATGAATGAAGAATATTGTATCGTCATCACGACATTTGCGGATAACACGAACGGTAAAAAGATCATCGAGGCGTTGATCTCGGAACGTTTGGCGGCGTGCGTGCAGGTCATAGGCGGTTGTGATTTTCTGCCAATCCGTTGATTCCGCCTGCCAGTCATCCCCTGCCTCTTCTTTCTTGGTTGTTTCCGGGCGTTCGAAGAAACCTCGAACAGGTGGTGCATTTTTGGGCGATCCTTTCAATGCGAGGACAATCCGATCCTGCACGTCGACACCAGCGTACTCATCGAGCCCTTTTTCAGCGGCGGCGATTCCATACCCAACAAAAACTATTTCCCGTTTCAGTCTGGTGCCTGTTGTGGATACAGGGTGGAGTGCGTAGTCTCCGTCGTCGAATGGAAAGTCACGCGATCCGACCTTCAGGGATGGCACGCCCGTTTGCCAGACGAATGGCGGTATGGTGACTTTCTGGAAGTATGTCCCGTTTTCCCCTGCGGGCTGCAGCCCCCATGCCTTGAATTTGGATGCCACCCAATCGGCCGCCTTGCGGTATCCTTCCGTGCCGGACATCCTGCCTTCCATCGCGTCGCTGCTGAGATAGGCGACATATTGTTTGGCTCGTTCGCCATTAAAGGTGAATTCCTGAATCGCATGTTCGGCGAATACGGAACCACGCAAAGCCAAGACGAACAGTACCAGAATCAAAGCTCGCTTCATCGTGATTCCTTCTCTTGAACATCCAATCACAGATGGAAAATGCTTGACTGCATTAAGGGCGGATGCCTTGCCAACAGAGGATCGTGTCCAGGGTCAGTCCCAGGGCGTAGTGCTGCAACAGGCCCGACACGAGCGAACGCGTGCGGTAGGCCACGAGTGCCCAGAGGATGCCGCCTAGAATCGCGGCAAAGGTCTCGGTGGCCGGTTTGCCCACGTGGAGTAGTGTCGAGGCAAGTACCTGAACGAACAGGGCATTTGCCGGCGCAAGCCGGTCACGTAGCCCGAACAGCAGAAATCCGCGAAAGTGGAACTCCCAACCCATGTAGTAGATGAGATAGCATAGCGCATGCAGGGCGAACATGTCTCTGGCACTAGGATTCATAGGATATTCCGCCGCCATGGCCGGATCGCGGGCGCTATAGTATCCGCCGAGCACAAACAGGGGCACGAGAAGAACTGCCGTGCGAAAGGTCCTCGTTCGATTGCCCCAACCCACGCCGTAGTCCCTGAGGCGTTCGCCGAATACGATCTTCACCCCCAATGCCGGCAACAGACCTAGAAGCACGAAGCACGCCACCATGGAATAGACGGCACTCGATGCTCCTGGATCATCCCCCAGAACAACGTAACGGCTCAAATGGTCCATGAAGAACCCCGGCGAGCCAATGTATCTCCAGGTGATCATCAGTAGGCAGGAACTCAATAGGATGAGCGTCGTCTTGCGTTGGGTACCCCGGAAGGCGTCCGTCACCGGTTGGAAAAAGCCTTTCTCGTCCATCATCTCTGTTCCCGTCTCAGGCCGAGAAGCCATGCGTATGTCTGGCGGATTCCTTCTTCCAGTGGCGTCGGCTGATAGCCCAGTTCCTGCTGGGCCTTCTGTGAGGTATACATCCAATCGGCGAGAAACGTGCGGATCCAACCTGGAGTGATCCGGGGATAAACGCCAAACCATTCGGCCCGTTTCTCTTGCAGCCAGGCATAGAGGAGCGGTCCGAATCTCCACAGTGGAATCTGGCGGTGCCGCCGGCCGCTGACTCGATCGATTGTCTGGAAGAACTCGCCGAGTGTTGCGTTGTCCCCCCCAAGAATATAACGCTGGCCGATTCGCCCCTTCTCCATGGCCAGGAGATGACCTTGGACCACATCATCCACCAGGACGTAGTTCCCGACATTCACGCCTCGGTTGAGCAAGACAGGCATGCGGTCGCGGTCGTACGCGTCGATAAGCTGGGTCAGAGCATTGCCTTCGGTAAAGTGACCTGGTCCAAAAACGCGTGTGGGATTGACAACGACCAACGGCAAGCCCTCTTCGGCGCGGCGGAGGGCCTCGCGTTCGGCCTGCAGCTTGCTCGCTTCGTAGGCGGTGAAACAGCGGTCCGAGATCCGGGGCATGGCTTCGTTGCCAACCTCGCCTGGCCGCGTCGGTCCTAGCGTGACGATCGACGAGGTCCACACGATCCGCTGCGCGCCTGCCGCGACGGCCGCATCCAAGACGTTGTGCATTCCGACAACATTCAATTCGAAGAAAGTTTCGCGTCGAGCGGCCCAGTTCTTGGCGTATCCGGCTACGTGAAAGACGTAGCGGCATCCCTCGGCAGCCCGAACCAGTGCCTCTGGGTGCCTGATATCGCCCTGGACAAGCTCGACCCGAGGATGACCTAGCGGCCCACCGGCCGGCCCATCGAAGCCGGGTGGAGGTTTTGGATTCGTCCTCCGCGACAAGGCTCGTACGGTCTGGCCCCGATCGACAAGCGCCTTGACCAACCATGTTCCGATGAAACCCGTGGCGCCGGTGACCAGAACTGTTGAATCAGGTTCCATTATTCGATAACAGGTTTGGGCGAGTCGGGGCGAGAGGATTTGAACCTCCGACTTCCTGCTCCCAAAGC
>JAFGFZ010000188.1 GCA_016930815.1 Pirellulales bacterium
ATCGACGAGACCGGTTGGAAAGTGGGCAAACGGTCGTGCTACACGTGGATTTTCAGCACGCTTTCGACGGTGCTGTTCAAGTGTGGTGTCGGTCGAGGCAAAGCGGTGCTCAACGAAGTGTTGGGGGAACAGTTCGATGGGATCGGTGTGACGGACGATTATAGCGCCTATCAATTGCAGTTCACTGAGCACCAGCTTTGCTGGGCTCATTTTCTCCGCAAAGCAATCGCGCTGTCGCTTCGCAATCCGGGCAACCACCAGTACAAGAGGTTTCTGAAGTCGCTGTTCGCGATTTACTACGACGCAGTACGTTTCAGTCGCGATCGTCGTTTATCGGCGGGGCGGCAGGCAAAGGTAGACAAGCTGCAAGCGCGCATTCGCATGATTTGTCGCCGGTACGGCGAAGAGCCGGACGATGCCGCACCAGCCGACGAAGCGAAGTTCGTCCATCTGCAGAATGAATTGGTTGACCATACCGAAAAGCTGTTCGTGTTCGTCTTGCATCCCGAAGTTGAGGCGACCAACAATCGCAGCGAACGTCAGGCCCGCTCGGAGGCGATGGCCCGGAAGGCAGCTCGCACGAGCAAAACCGAATCTGGAGCCAAGCGACGCGGCGTCATCATGAGCGTCTTGGCGAGCCTTTCGAAACGCCTGGAGCACTTTACGTTATGCGGTGTCTTGTCGGAAATCAACCATTGGCTCGAAATGGGGCAATCCGTTTTCCGCGAAGAACTCGCCGTCCTTCAAGCGGCAACCGTCGCTGTGTCCAAAGCACCTCCATGAGTTCTTGAAGATTCAAGCCCAATCTGCTCCCGGCCTTCAGCAAGCCCACTTGCGATCCGTCCATGATCCCTAGCAAAATGGACAGATACTTCCTTTTCTATGTCGAGTTCTTCCGGTGCGATATCGCGGCGTGTGTCAGGTGTCCAGGACTGGACGCGAACCGTGGGAAAGAGGCATGCCATGCGCCCCCAGCCGTGGTTCGTGCCCGATCCGAGCTGGATCGGTGCGTCCACCGGATCGAGGTTGAAACCGGCCAAGGCCTTCAGTAGCAGACGGGTTGCTTCGAGGGCATGCGTCCCATGATCGACAACGATCTGAATTTGAAATGGCAGGCCGGCGGACACGACTTCCGCGGTGAATAGCTTCCCGATCCCCGTCGCTCCGGTCCGCCGATTGATGCCAATGCGATGCTCGACATAGGTGAGCTGGCCGGGATCCCAGAAAGGGAGATGGTGCGTATCGGTCAGGAATGCAAGAGATTCATGCGCTGCGCGCCAGGAACCATCGGTAAAGGATTTGCAATCACCCAATGCAAGTTTGCGCGCCTCTTCTGAGAAGGCTTCATTGGCCAGCAAGGATCTGATCCAGCCCTGATAATGTTGTTTCACTACATCCCCGGCATTCCATACACACGCTCCCGCAATATCCAGGAAACCGTCTTCAAAGACAGCGGCGCCACCATCTCCTTGGATCTCGTGAAGTCTGTTAGGTTCATCATTCGACGAAGACTCGCTTCCCAATAGCCACTTAATGACTTCTGACCCTTGATTTGAATCGGACCGGGTCAAGAACTCACGGAAAACACCCCCTTGAGGCTGGAACCAGGAATATAAGGCAAATTGTTCGCATCACGCACAATCAACTGGTCGCAACTTTCCAGCTCTTTGAAGTTCCAATCCGACTTGACACGAAAAGGTGGCGTATCGGATTCCGGATGATTGACTACCTGATCTTCGCTGCCGAGCCCACTGTGAATGGCTAGCGGGCTGCATGTGAGGAGCGTTGCGGAAACGACGTAACGTTTAGGATTTGGCATGCGATCATGCTCCCACCGTAGTCAAAGGAGATTCAAACGACGAATTGTGGCAGGGTAAATTGACATCGATTTCACCGAAACCATTTTGTGGAATAAATATGTTCGTATGATGGGTGTCGCCGTATGCCTCAGCTGCCCACTCCGGCAGCGGCAAACCATGATTGAGCCATTCGATCACCTTGTTTTTCGCATCGTCGAGTCGTCCTGGATCGGTGACCTGCAATACGAAGACGCTTCCAGCTTCGATAATTAAGGTGGGATTATAGGGTAAATCTTTCTGTGCTGATTTGCGACTATCGATTGATTGTTTTGTAAAATCCAAAGCCTGACTAGTACCATAACTATAGCGATACTTACGCGCCTGGAATCCACCAACCAAGGCGTCCTGTTTGAATCGTCGTTTGGGTAGCTCTTCGAGACTTTCCTCGGAGATCTTTTTCCAATAGTTCTTATACAATTGATTGATTTTTTTAAGGCTCTTCATGGCTCCATTATTTTCCAGACATTTTCGCGGATCGATCATCAGTGCCGGGCCGCGGAGCATGATAATAAACATAGGTAGCCGTGGCTGGCGTACGGATCGGATTTTATCCGGTCGGTGGTCGGCGGCAACAAATTGGCCTCGGCCCCGTGCTCGTGTCTTGCCGACATTCAACCAACCCGAATCCAAAACGGCCAGGCATTCATTCAGCGCGGCGTTTAGTTCATCATCTGTGGCAGGGTGGCCATTTCGGTTCCGGCCATCAATACTAACGGTTCCGCGCCACACAATACCCTCCGGCCGGATCATCCGGTAGGCAAACAAGCTATGTGTTTTCGCACGGCGGTTATTCGATTCGACGGCCGTACGAACGCGAAGTTCTTGACGCGGGAAGACCGTTTTAAAATAATCATTCACCGTTTTCCAATCTTTGGATTTCCAGTCGTGGCAGAATGCGGCCGCATGCTGGTTGAACAACCGCTCGGCCCGCTTCTGGTCCACGCGTGCAAAATCGAATAGCCGGTCATCGGCGATCGCAAGAGAACGAGGTATGACCTGAACCGGACCAGCGGTCCCGGCCCGAGTCGGCCGCGCAGTGGTGATACGGATCCGGTCGAAACATTTGCATAGGTTTAAAAATGGGTGGCCTGGATTGACCTCGGATACCTGTGCAAGATCCTCGCAATTGGGCCCCAATCCACCGATCTGCTTCAGTAGTTCCGCCAGCGCGCCCCGTAAGGCCTCGCCGGGGATCTCGTCGCGGGATTCATAAATGTTGCCATTGACCACGCCAGCCGGCAGGCACAACGGATCAAGAAACGAAAAATCGACCAGTACATTGGATGCCTTGATGTGTCTTTGTTTGCTTTCCATTAGCTTGGAAAATTGTGTTGCCGTCCATTCGACGATACGGATATCGGGCTGACCTTCTGAATCAACGTTGCGACCGAATCCAACCGATTTTTGTGAACCGAACGAAATGATCCAACGTAGTGCCTTTCTAATTTCCTCGAGCATCTGTTGGCCCTTGTTCTCGTCGCAGCAAAAAAACCGGACGTTTCCAATGAAACGCGCGAGCTGGCCCGGAAGTACCGGGCAGTCATAGGTTCGCAAGCTGCCGGCCTTGGCGGCTCCGGTATCCACATCCATGCTGGTTTTCGAAATTGTCTGCTGGCCGGGTCCAGGCCAGTTGTCGATGGATAGGAAGTCGCTGAAGAAAAGCGGATAAGGCATGAACCGGGCGTCCAGGTTCTTTATATAGGTATCTTCCCGTTTGTTTTCGTCCGTTTTATCGACGTACGTTTCCATATCCTTACACCGGGATCGCCCGAACGGATCGTGATTCATCCCGTCATTCATTTCGTCGAAGGCTTCGCGGATTTTACCCTGCACGGCATCGCCCGGAAGGATCAAACGGCCCGCCGGATCACACATCGCCACGGCATCCACGCCCCAGGGACCGATCTCACTACTGTGCACGAGGATGGGGCCACGGAGAATCAACTCGATGGTGGCCTCGATACCGATTTGATTCATGGTCGTGACTCTTTGTGGGAGACTGACTTTGATCCGTCAGCTACCGGGTCAACTAAGGCTAATAGCCGGTATATTTCCACAACTCCAAGAGGTGGAACCACTTGGCGGGGAGCTTATCCAGACTTTTCCAATGCAAAGGATTGTTAAGTTCTTTCTTGTATTCTGCCTCATCTGCAGGCTTCTGGGTTTCGGCAATCCGTTTTATCAAACGTCCATAAGAAGTATTTTCTAGTTGTTGATTTACCTTATCCTCTGAGAGCCGTGAGTCGATAGCGAAGTTGGACCGATAAAATAGTCGAGCGATCTGATGCAGTCGCCGGGCTGGGAGCGCCGGCTCGTTCGGGCCGTTGCCGCGTTTCAAGAGTTCTAAATGTTCAACAAGTCTCTGAAGGCCGTCGGCGGTCAGTATTGCATCGGTTTCCGACATCTGAGGAAACCGCAGGCCGCGCCGGGCCTCTTGGAAGTCGCGGCCCAGATGATCAAACGACTCAAGCACTTCGTAGGCCATCGCGTTGCCAAACGCTTCGTGCTGGGGATCGGTTTTGTTCTTAGAGCCTATCCCATTACCGTCTCCCCTCGCCCCATTGGCGGGGAGAGGGGTCGGGGGTGAGGGGTTTTGGGATAAGCTCTCAGAAATCTCATCGTGTGAAATAGCCTCTTTCCCAAGATCATCCAGGTGGTCCTTGACATTTTCCGCCAATTCCCTTGCTAGGGATACCACGGCCCGTATCGGCGTTGCGTAGGAGCAGATCACCATGCCCAGGGCATGGGTGAGACGCTTGTCACGGAGTTCCCAGTTACTCGTCTGCTTGAAAAAGAATTGCACCGTCTCTAGC
>JAFGFZ010000189.1 GCA_016930815.1 Pirellulales bacterium
ACTAGCCAAGGCGGTCAATAACAAGATGTGAATCATTCCCGAATACTTCAGTGATTGCCTCATCGTTGGAATTCCTCTCGTGTCAATTTCCCACCACTTAATATTCTCACGCCTCCAAGCAAGATACCTCCGGCCATCGGTTTTGTCCATGGAATCGTCTCGCGTAACATTCCACTCGAACACTATGACGAATCGCACGGAACCAAGAAGCCCGGCTTTTTCAAAAAGCCGGGCTTCTTTTTCCCGCATTCGTTTCCATTATGCAACGTATACTTCCTTGGTGGAATGCGGATAGAAAGGCTGCACTCCGACAACCGGATTCCTGGTCTAATCGCATGAGAAACTCTAAGGCATTCACTCTTGTTGAATTGGTCGTCGTGGTCCTGATCCTCGGAATCTTGTCGGCAGTTGCGGTTCCGCGGTTACTGGGCACGACCGCGATCGCCACCGACAACGGGCTTCGGCATACCCTCTCCATTGTCCGTGACGCCATTGAGCGGTATGCCGCGGATTACCACGGCGCGTTACCAGGCGCTGATAAGAATGAGAAGACATTCAAAGCGGATTTGGTACCATACCTGCGCAAGTTTCCCGCGAATCCGGTTGGAGCCGATCCTAAGAAACAGGACGAGGTCGCAATACAGAATGCGGGTATTCCCCTCGCCTCGCAGATCGACAATAAGGAAGGCTGGATGTACGACAATCTCATGGGCGAGTTCCGGGCGAATAACAATGAGTTTTCGAATGATGGCGTGACACGCTACTCGGAATTCTGAGCAAACGTCCGTCGCGCACGTTGGTCACCCTACGCCGCTATTATTTCGGTGGCCGGAGTTGTTCATATCTCAGTTCTATTTCGGATTTGATTACGGCCTCCGGCCGCGTTAGAGTCTTGGCGTGTAACATGCGCGCACGGTGCGCGCATCTTACAGGATGCTATTAGGTGGCATTGCGGGTCTCGGAGAGACCCGCCTACACTTGGTTGCGGCTCTGCCGCGTCAGGATCCATTCGGTTTGGCTGGGATACGGATCAGTCGATTGTTCTCGCAGTCACGATACTCGACGATCCCATGATGTTGGCTTTTCACGGCCAGATGCTCCAGGTAATAGAGTGTTGGTTCAGCAATGTGTTGGTTATTCAGGAACGGCTCGGTGTAACGGATGGCTGCGTATTCTGCCTCGCCGATATGATGTTCTTTTCCGACATGGTTGTTCCAGTCGACGCCTTCGGTCAGGAAACCATGCGGTCCGTAGTGGTGTTTTGCCGCGGCACGCAGAACGGTCAAGCCATCGACTTCGTAGGCGCGGCTGGATTCCGTATCGCATTGGCGGCAATCGACAGCCGCCTCGAACCAGGCCAGGGCTGCCTCGGCATTCTCCCACAGATAGGCCGTGTCCCAGGAATTTTCCATATAGAGCAATCCGCGGGTCGCCACGCCATGCCGATCGTCGGCCATTTTGAATTGATCCAATCCGGCCAGGCAATGGCGATAGGCAAACTCCCGAATGGAGTCATCCCGCAAGACGCGGGACACTTGCAGCAATGTGCGGAATGCCACCGAGTAGGCGACGTTTTCATGCGGATCGTACGTGTCGTGGTTGATACTACCGAAGATACCGCCGGTACGGACGAAGAGGGCCGTTTTGGCTTTCAGTTGCTCGTGGTAGTCGGCTAGCCCACGATCCATCAGGGCTGCCTGCAATTGGAGGATGAACAGACCATCGGCGGACGTCTGCCAGAAAGTGTCGTCCCCGCCGTCTGGCGACTGGCGATAGACGGTCCCTTCGGGGTTGATTCGTCGCGGGAACCAGCCGTTTGGCACCGGTTCAACGTTTCGATCGATCCATGCCGCGCAGCGGGTGGCCGCTTCCCGCATCGCAGCCGCGCGGGGATCATTGCCCAAGTGGTCGGCGAAGATGAGAAGCTGATAAGCCACCTTGGCCATCGAACCGGGGCAGAACCAGTCGGAGTTATGTTTGTAGTTCAGGCACAGTTTCCCGGAATGTGTTTCCCGGTAACCGCGAATCATGCCAGTCTCCGGATCAATAAATCCGCTCTCCAAGACATGGTCGAGAATCGCAATGGCCTTGTCTTGCCAGTCCCGCTTTCCGAGAAATGCGCCCAGGCAATAGATTTCATAGGCGCCGCCAACCGCGTTGGCAGCCCAGCCAGGGCCTTCCAGGCACCCGAAGTCGTGCCAATCCATCACGTTGCCTTCGGGATCGACAAAGCTGGAGATGGAAACCAAGTGCCCCCGTTCATTGGGACGCACGGTCTTGTTGAGCGTGAACCGGATCGAATCGATCGCGGACTCGACAATGGTGTAGCCTGGATTTTCGGCAAGATAGAACGCTCGATCCGAAGCCTGCTGGCCAGAAGACATGGCGACCAACGCGAACAGAAAGACCATGGCAGTCCAACATCGGTTCACGGTTTTATCTCCTATAGATAAGAAGAGGTTGATAATGACTCCTTCTGACGAACTTGGCTAAGAACGATACTTTAACGGCGTTGGAAGTGGGGGTGGAGGTGTCAGCTGCGGGGCAGATGGATTGTGATCACGGCTCCGCCATCGGCATGGTTTGTTCCTTCAATCGTCCCGCCGTGCCGCTGGACGATCTGACGGCAGATGGTCAATCCCAAGCCGGTCCCCTTCGCTTTGGTCGTGACCAAGGGTTCAAAGAGTACCTCAAGGATTTTTGGATCGAATCCAGGACCTGTATCCCGAAAGCGAATGATATGCTGATCCGGTTCGCGGCTTGCTTCAATGACCAGTTCCCCTCGGCCACGCATTGCCTGCACGGCATTCCGTATTAAATTCGTCACCATCTGCCTGATTTGTATTGAATCCACTTCGACAATAAAGGGTTCCGGTTCGAGAGAGATGTGGCAGGCCACCTGGTCCTCTGTGATGACAGTTTGAACAACGTCCTCGATTATTTCCCTCAGATCGACGGATTCTTTTGCCGGCTCTTTTTCCCGAGCCATCGACAGGAGTCCATCGATAACTTCGTGAGCCGTTCTGAGTTCTCGATCAATGATTTGGAGATACTCTTCGGTCTGTTCCTTGTCGCCAGATCCGTAATGTTTCAGGAAATAGCAGGCGTTTCCCGCCGCGCCGAGCGGATTGCGCAGATCATGGGCGATACTCGCCGCAATCTGACCGATGGCGGCAAGTCTAGTTTTTCGAACTAATTCATCCTGGACTCTTATTAATTCTGCCTGGACGCGATCCTTTTCATTACGTTGTTGCAGGATCAATTTTTCTTGGGCTTGGCGGGCTTCTTCTTCGATACGCTTCTGTTCGGTGATATCTTGCATCGTTCCCCGAATCTTCGTGCATATTCCTCGCTCCCGAACAGCTTTCGCATGGAGGCTGCACCATCGGAGATCTCCCTGGACCGTTCGGTACTGGACCTCAAGTTCCAATGGCCTATCTTCTTCTATCAATACCTGCATTGATTCGGTAACAAGATCCTGGTACTCCGGCAGGCAATACTCCAGATGCTGGTCAGGTCTTGGAAGTGGTTGGCCTGGTTCCAATCCGATAATCGCATAGGCACCCTGGGTCCACTTGACGGTCTGGCGAACCATGTCCATTTCCCAGCCACCGATTTTCGCGATTCTTTCTACTTGGGCTAGCAGCGATTCGCTTTCCCGGAGCGACTCCCTCGCACGTATGCTCTCGGTGATATCTCGAACCGTGGCCAGCAGGACGATTTCATCACCAAGTTCGATCCGCGTCAGGAAGACCGTGGCTTGAAATATTTCTCCGTTGATGCGGTGGTGGGTCCATTCAAAAAAAACAGATCCCTTTTGCTTGGCAATCTCGATCATCTCCCGTGCTTTTTCAAGCGAAGATTGTCCATCCGGCTGAAGCTCTGGAGACAGTCCCCATGGAGTGAACGATTTAAATTCGGTCATATCTCGAGCACCGAATAACTCCATACATGCTCGATTGGATGTTGAGAACTTCCATGTTGGCGGTGTGATCGTCATGAACGCATCGCGTGATTCCTCGAACAAGACGCGGTATTCTTCTTCCCTTCGAGCAAGAGATTGCTCCATCTTCTTGCGATTCGTGATATCCAGAGAGAGTACAAAAACACCTTCCGGGACCGGTTGGATGCTCAGTTCAAACCATCTTGCTTCCCCCTCGTTGTAATGAAATTCATTTTCAATTCGATAGGAGATGCGCTCATTCATGCACTGATTCAAGAATACGAACAAGTCGGAATGTTCGATGCCGGGATAGATCTCCATCAACGTGTGACCGATTAATTCTTCTTTGCGACGTTGGCCATGTTTGGCAACAGCATCGTTGACATAGACATACCGCCATTGCCGATTAATAATCTGGCATCCTTCCAGCATATGATCCAATGTTTTTCGACAGCGTTCCTCATTTTGCTGAACTTGAGCCAATGCCATTTGGTGGGCCAGCTTGAGTTCCATTTCTCGCTGCCTCAAGGCTTGAACTGTCGCCTCCAACTCGGCGATTTGCTCTTTCAGCTTCCGATTGGCAAGTATCCGCTCGTCCATGCCGCACACCTTTCGTATTCACTACTCACCACGAAAAGACAAGAGTTCTCCATTTCTCAGAGCATGAGTCCATATTGTGATTTAAGCTCGGCAATCCTGTCGTCCAGTTCCGGCATTGCGCCGGCATGTGATGCAACCAATCCACCCATCTCATTACTGAAGCAGGCAATGCTATTCAGATCAAGCTCAAACAGAAAACCCAGCGACATGGCGGCATTGAATGCATCCCCCGCACCAACCGTGTCAACAACCTGAACCGATAAGCCAGAGACATCCACCGCCTGATCACCAGAGACCAGAAGGCAACCTTCTGCTCCGCGGGTAAC
>JAFGFZ010000190.1 GCA_016930815.1 Pirellulales bacterium
GCCACCGGGACCTATGAACCGAAAGAACCTCGAATCATCCCTTATCGTGAGGATAAACAATATCGAAGCTGGAAAAATATTTCCCAGCCACAGGCCAACGCGGCCGTGATCTACATGATGGATGTCTCCGGATCGATGACCGATGAGCAAAAGGAAATCGTACGGCAAGAAGCGTTCTGGATCGATACGTGGCTCACGAGTCAATATGACGGAATCGAAACGAGGTATATCATCCACGATGCGGTTGCCAAGGAAGTGGACCAACATGCCTTTTATCATACCCGAGAAAGCGGCGGAACTCGGATTAGTTCGGCATATAAGGTATGCGCCAAGCTGATCAAGGATTCCTTCTTGCCGTCGGAATGGAATATTTACTGCTTTCAGTTTTCCGATGGTGACAACTGGGGGGAAGACGACAGGATGGCGCTATCGATCATGGGAGATCAATTGTTGCCGGCTGTTAACTTATTTTGCTACGGGCAGGTTGAAAGTCCCTACGGCAGTGGCGATTTTATCCAGGCACTCGACAATGCGTTCGGATCGGACCATGAATCGCTCATACTGTCTGAAATAGAAGATAAGAACGCAATCTACGATTCGATCAAGCATTTTCTCGGGAAAGGGAAATAGGCACACTCGATACGCAGGTCATTATCATTCCGAACCTGACTGCAGTTAAGATCCTATCATGTCCTCGTCACTTCTCAATTCGCTTCCGAAAGAACTCGCGGATATCCAAACCGAGATCGAAGGGTACGCGCGGGGATATGGCTTGGATTTCTTCCCAACAATTTTCGAACTCGTGGATGCTGACCAACTCAATGCCATCGCGGCCAGAGGAGGATTTCCAACCCGTTACCCGCACTGGCGGTTCGGCATGGAGTACGATCAGTTGTCGAAAGGGTATCACTACGGACTGCAGAAAATCTATGAAATGGTTATCAACAATGATCCGTGTTACGCCTATCTGATGACATCCAATAATCCATTGGACCAGAAACTTATCATGGCCCATGTCTATGGGCATTGTGATTTTTTCAAGAATAACGAATGGTTCAGTAAAACAAACCGGAAAATGATGGATGAGATGGCCAATCATGGCAATCGTATCCGGCGGTACATGGATGAAAATGGGGTCGAGGAAGTCGAAGATATCATTGATGCCTGCCTCAGCATTGATAATCTGATCGATATCCATGCACCATTCATCGTACGGAAAGAAGTACCCAGCAAATACGATTTCAATCAGGGGCCGAAGGAAGAGGAGAAACCGGAACCGGGTCGATTCAAGGCGAAATCCTACATGGATCCATTTGTCAATCCGCATGACGTCTTGGAACAGGAGGCGGAGCGATTGAAAAGAACTGAAAGTACTCCAAAATCAATCCCAGAACATCCCGAGCGGGATGTCATGCAATTCCTTCTGGACCATGCCCCCCTGAAGGCATGGCAGGCCGATATTCTGGCGATCCTGCGCGATGAAGCCTACTATTTCGCTCCGCAATCGCAAACGAAAATCATGAATGAAGGATGGGCCAGCTATTGGCACTCGACGATCATGACTCGCAAAGGTCTCCAAGCAAAGGATGTGATCGACTATTGCAGCCACCACAGTGGGACACTGGCCAGCGCACCAACACAACTCAATCCCTACAAACTCGGCTTGGAATTATTCCGCCACATCGAAGATCGCTGGAATCGAGGGCAGTTCGGCAAGGAATGGGAAGAATGCGAGGACTATCAGGCGCGGAAACATTGGGATACGGGAACGGGGCTTGGCAGGGAAAAAATATTCGAAGTACGCCGAATCCACAATGATTTGACCTTCATCGATGATTTCCTGACACTCGAATTTGTCCGGGAATATAAACTGTTCCAGTTCGGCTTCAATCAGAGCACGGAATACTATGAAATTGAAAGCCGTGAATTTCCGAAGGTGAAGCAGCAACTACTGGCCAACCTGACGAATGCCGGGCGTCCCCAAATCGCCGTCCGCGATGGGAATTACATGAACCGCGGAGAACTCTATTTGGAGCACAACTACACCGGTGTCGAATTGCAAATCGACTACGCCCGCGACACGCTCGTCAACCTGCAGCGACTTTGGAATCGGCCCGTTCATCTGGAGACAGTATTCAAAGACTCCGCAACGATCCTGTCGTTCGATGGCAAGAAACACTCCATCCAATCCAATGACGTTTCGAGCCATAATCTAGAGGAACTGACATTATGACACTTCCAGAAATTTTCCAAAAAGAGCTTGATTCGTTACCCACAGGCCCTGGACTTGTGACGGCGTCCATCCCACCACGCCAGGTCCGCTTGGATGTTGATTGTGCGAGCCCGTTGGCTGTCCGTTTCCATAAGCTTGAACTGATCACCAACGAGCTGGTTTCCGCGACAAGTGATGAACTGATGGAGGTCGCCAAGAACCTGTCCGATCGCGTAACGTACCTGCTTGAACCGCTCGGCCCGATTGAAGTCGATGACGAAAAGTGCGTGGTCCAGATGCGCAGCCTGCCACCAACGCAAAATGATAAGAAGCACAGCTACTACGAACTCCTGGTCCAGCGTGGCGGTTCTCTTTCCCTGTCCAGGTACGAAAAATCTGCCGGGAACGCGCGCCAGCCGGTTCCGGCGGATGTGACGCGCGAAGTAATGCAGCGATTGGTCAGCGATTTCTGCGCGGCAATCGACGGATCGTGAACAAGAAGGTCAACACCGCCAAGATCCAGGTGGAAGGCTCGGGGATAGCCGTCATACCAAACGGCACGGCCGCCAGGCTAGTTGGATTGATGATCGTTCCAAATTGATCCTGCCAGATGGCCAAGTCGGCCGCATCCACCCGGCCATCGGCATTCGCATCGCCACTGATAATCAAGGCTCCACTCTCCGTGCCGAAGCCCATCTGCCAGATAAGAAAATCCTCTCCGTCGACATCGCCGTCCAGGTCGAAGTCGGCACCTCCCAACGCAACCTGGCTGCTATGGACTTGATTCTCTCCATCGACGTATTCCAGGACGAGATCAAACGGCACATGACCCGACCAGACACCGGCACCTAGATCAACCAGCTGCCCTGGAGCAAGCGTCCCAGTACCCAAGGACCCACCACCAAATTCGGCCAGGTTGTCACTGGATGCTTCCAGAACAACCCATGCATTCACCGGATCCACGGAGCTGTCCCCATGAATGTCGTAATTGCCAGAGATCGAAATCCAATTCTCGGGCACAAGGTTCCCGCTGGCGGATCGGATGGAATAGGCGGCAATCTCGAGGGGGGATTCCGAGGTGTTCTTCCAAGCCAAGGCGCCAGTGACGATATCCACGCGCAACAGCGTGGCAAAAGAATGGTTTGTCTGGCAGAAGATGGCAAGATACATCGCCAGAATGATTGATCGTCGACTCATCGAGGTGCCAAACCAAGGTTATTTCTTATATCCGTCCCGTCCAAATTCCATTGTCTCATTTGGGTGATCATCTGGCAACAATTCAGCGTCGGCAACGCATGAAATTGTGCCCAGGAAAGGGATCTGGGACTGTTATATCGACTTCGACGAAAATCCGGGCTCGGAACCGGCTGCGCCACAAAAAACGGGTGACTTTCTTGAGACAGGCTTTCTCTCGGTGCGTTTCATCGATGGCCCGTCCAGCAAATAGCACCGGGACCCCTCGCGGACTGCTGATTTTGTCCGAGAATCGGATTCTTCGCGCATGGGGCCGTGTCCGATAAAATGAATCTGGTCTGATTTGTGCGACACTCATTGCGGATTTTGCTCGCAATTCAAATGACTATCATGCCGCTACGCCTCATAAGTCTCGTCGGCCTTCTAGCGATGATCGGCCTGGCATGGTTGATGAGCACGCACAAGCGGACGATTCCGTGGCGGATTATCCTTGGCGGGATTGGGCTGCAGTTCGTTTTCGCCATCATCATCCTCCGAACCCGTCCGGGCCTCCTTGCATTCGATGCCCTGGATACCGTCTTTCGGGAACTGGTCGGTTGCGTCAGTGCCGGGGCCGAATTCGTTTTTGGAGAAGATTACGAAGAACACAATTTCGCATTCAAAGTACTGCCGACGATTATCTTTTTCTCGGCATTCATGTCGATCTTTTACTATTACGGTATCATGCAGTGGATCGTCGGCCAGATTGCGAAACTCATGCAAAAAACACTCGGAACATCGGGTGCTGAAACACTCTCCGCGGCAGCGAATATCTTTGTCGGCCAGACCGAGGCCCCGCTGGTGATCCGGCCGTATATCAGCAGCATGACCGTTTCGGAATTGAATGCGGTCATGGTCGGTGGTTTCGCGACCATTGCCGGAGGTGTCCTCGCCGCATACGTCGACATGGGTATCGAACCCAAGCACCTCCTGTCGGCATCCGTGATCTCGGCACCCGCCGCACTCCTGATTGCCAAGGTGATGTTGCCGGAAGTGGACATGCCGAAAACGCTCGGGACGGTCCGCGTGGCCGTCGAAGAGCGTGCGTCCAATGTGATCGAAGCCATTACCAACGGCGCGACCAGCGGATTGAAACTTGCGCTGAATGTCGGCGCCATGCTCATCGTGTTCCTGGCCCTGATCGCGGTTGTTAACCTTCTCTTGGGCTGGATCGGCGGTTTGGTCGGAGCATCCTACGGCAATTCAATCAATCGATTGTTCGGCACGGAATTCCGATACAACGAGTGGTCCCTGGAAATGATTCTCGGCTACCTCTTCGCCCCCATCGCCTGGATCATGGGGATCGAATGGGCCGATTGCTTGAAAGCGGGTGAATTGCTCGGTTTGAAAATGGCCACGAATGAATTTGTCGCTTACTGCAAGCTGCAAGAACTCATGCAGCCAGGATTGGAAGGTGCGATCAGCCATCGTTCCCAAACGATCTTGACGTATGCCCTTTGCGGATTTGCCAATTTCAGTTCGATCGGTATCCAAATCGGCGGGATCGGTGGGATTGCGCCGGACCGGTATGGTGACCTGGCCCGGCTCGGCTTTCGAGCCATGCTCGGGGGAACCCTGGCAGCCTTCATGACTGCGTGTGTTGCCGGTATGCTGATATGATGCCCGCTTGAACCAATCCAAAAGCCAAGGAAGAGCGGTCATGCGTTGTATCGCATCAAACGCATGCAAATGAGCTCAACTCCATAAGTCGTAACAACCAACAATACCTCGTATTCAGAGGATTCGATTGTCATGAGAACTCTTCTCAGCCAAGAAGAACTGCATGCGGGTGTCTGCCGTATGGCCGATCAGATCGCCGCATGCTACCAGGGGAAACAGCTGACCATTGTCGGTGTTCTGACGGGAAGTGTCGTGCTGGTGGCTGATTTGATCCGGCTCCTCGATCTGCCGATTCGAGTCGGCGTGATCCAGGCGAGTAGCTATCGGGGGGCGACAACAATCCGCGGGGAATTGAGTATCAACTCGGAACTCATGCTCGACATTTCGGGTCGTGACGTTCTCTTAGTTGATGACATTTTTGATACGGGTCATACTTTACATAAAGTCATCCAGAGGATGCGCGAATTCGAACCGACCTCGCTCCGCTCGGCTGTCCTGTTGCACAAACAGGGCCGCCAGGAAGTCGATATCAGGCCAGATTTTATCGCGTTCCAGATCCCGGATGAATTCGTTGTCGGCTTCGGCCTCGACTATGAGGACATGTACCGCAACCTCCCGTACTTGGCCGCATTGGAACCGGCCGATATTGCCGACCATGCCCAAATGATCGCCGAGGCCAAATTGAACTGAACCATAGATCGCCGCGCAGCCAATCAACCAGGGCGCCCATCATAAGCTTGGTGCAAGCGGGCAAATCGAATATTGCAGGGTCAAATGGTTTTGCTGCCGTCAGGAATATTCTGTGCCAAACCGAGGAGGATGGCCATGCAAGGGAACGATCTGACACGGTTTGTTTCAAGCCACCGAAGGACTTTTGTATTGGTGATCCTCATCACCGGTATTGCCGGATATCTGGCGTTTGTGGCAATTCACAACAACCATGGCCAGTCATTCGATAAAGATCCGGGGAATCTGAATGGTTCAAGAACCTACGGCATCCAGCAGGATCGCGACGGCGATGACCCCAAAACGTCGTCGGGCGTGGCTACCGAACCACGGCCTGCGAATCACACGGATCGGGTTGGCTTCCAGCAAGAGCGGAAGCAGATGGTCGACCGGCAACTGGCGGCCCGCGATATCCGCAGCGAGCGGGTTCTGGCCACGATGCGCAAGGTGCCCCGGCATCTGTTCGTTCCAAACGAATACCAGGCCATGGCCTACAGTGATCGCCCATTGCCGATTGGGCACGACCAGACGATTTCACA
This sequence comes from Pirellulales bacterium, assembly GCA_016930815.1. Taxonomy (GTDB): domain Bacteria; phylum Planctomycetota; class Planctomycetia; order Pirellulales; family Lacipirellulaceae; genus JAFGFZ01. The sequence goes on from JAFGFZ010000190.1 coordinate 6,331, forward strand.
ACCCTATATCGTGGCCTTGATGACCCAGTTGGTGCAGCCCAAATCAGACGACCGCGCGCTCGACGTGGGCACCGGTTCCGGCTACCAGGCGGCCATTTTGGCGGAACTTGTCAAGGAGGTTTATAGCATCGAAATCCTGGAGCCGCTGGCAAAGGAAGCCGGCCAGCGGCTGAAGGAGCTTGGTTATAAGAATATCCAGGTCCGCCATGGCGATGGCTACCGCGGCTGGCCAGACCGGGCACCATTCGATGTGATTATCGTTGCGGCCGCGCCGGACCATATCCCCCAGCCTCTGGTCGATCAACTGGCCCCCGGCGGCCGGCTCGTCATCCCAGTCGGCAATTATTTTTGGCAGGACCTCCTCGTCCTCGAAAAAGACGTGAAAGGCAAAATCCACCAGAGAAAAGTTACACCAGTCGCATTCGTTCCCATGACTGGAGAAGCGCAACAGCCGAAAAAACGGGACTAGCAGCCAAAATCTGGGCACCTTGGCTAAGAAAACCATGGCTGGATGAGAACATCGAAATCGTTGCCAGCTATTTTGTTACACCAGCAACGAGCGGAAGACAATAAACGCGCTATCTTAAGCACGGGCCTAGTACCGCCTGCGGCGGTGAAGGCCGATGAATCGGCCTGAAGGAACTTCAGGCGATTGTTTGGAGGCAATCCATTTTCGTTCGACATTTCTCCTTTAAGTCTCCTGCCCTCAGAAAAGATTCCCGTCCCCTTTTTTTACCGGATGCCGTTCTTGCTTGCATCCATCGAGCTGTTGAATCAGACTATGGAGGGGCCAGTTGACAAGCCAACAAGATCCTTGAATCGACATCCATGAAACACCGAATTGATTGCATTGCACTTCACGTCCTCTTCGCAGCACTATTTACCGGGCTATCTGATCTATCCGCCCAGGAGACGGCTGGCTCGGCAAGTGAAACGCCCCGAACCGTCGCCGAACAGAGTGATTTCCAGGCGACAGCCACGTATGCTGATGTCATGGCGTTCTGCCGCGAACTGGACGAGCGATCGCCCGTTGTGGCGCTTGGTGCATTGGGTACCAGTTACGAAGGGCGAAGCCTCCCCCTCTTAATTCTGGCCAATCCGTCCATCGATTCGCCCGAGGCGGCGCGGAAATCGGGGAAACTGGTCGTTTTTGCGATGGGGAACATTCATGCCGGTGAAGTCTGCGGGAAGGAAGCCCTGTTGATGCTTGCGCGGGATATTGGTTTGGCAGAAAAACATGAGCTGCTCAACGATCTGGTGATTGTCCTCGCACCGATCATGAACGCCGATGGGAATGAGCGATTTTCGACCGACCACCGCCCCCACCAGGCCGGTCCATCTGGCGGAGTTGGCCAGCGGGCCAATGCCCAAGGTTTGGATATCAACCGTGACCTGGTCAAACTGGAAACCCCTGAAGCCCGCGGGCTGGCCCGGTTTCTTAATGCGTGGGATCCGGCCGTGGTTGTTGACTGCCACACAACGAACGGCTCGTACCATCGCTACGCGTTGACCTACGATTCGCCCCGCCATCCGGCAACGCACGCCGATCTGATCCGTTTCGCACGCGATGAATTCCTGCCGGAAGTCAGCCGCCGGTTGGAACAGGAGACCGGCTACCGCACGTTCTTCTATGGAAATTTCAATCGACGGCATAAGCGGTGGAACTCGTATCCGGCACAACCCCGTTATGCAACGCAGTATATTGGCCTGCGGAATCGGATTGGAATCTTATCCGAAGCCTATGCCTACACCCCGTACCGTGACCGGGTCCTGGTCACGCGGGATTTTGTCCGCCACTGTTTCCAACTCGCCGCCGAGCAAAAGAAAGCGATCGCCGAGCTTCTCGAAAAAACCGATAGGGAAACTGGAAAGGCAGATTCTACTACACCATCCAAACGCGACAGTGAACCTCCGGAAAGTGACAGCGAAAAGTCGAAAGACGATGGCAAATCATCACTGGTCGGCACGGAGCAAACAAGGAACGTCGCCATCCGTTTCGAGCCGGCACCTTTGCCTGAAAAAGTTGTCGTACTTGGATATGTCGAGGAAGAAAAGGATGGCCGGCAAGTCGCGACTGATAAAGCCCGTGATTATCGTGTGAGGTTTTATGGCGAGACGCGCGCCACGTTGCAGGTTGCACGGCCCCATGCCTATCTCATTCCGCCGGAATATCAGGCCGTCATTGAAAATCTGCAATATCATGGGGCGACGGTGCACGTTTTCCGAGAGGACATCGAACTGGATGTCGAAACCTACACGATCACGAATGTTAAGAAGGCAAAGGATGCTTACCAAGGCCACCATCCGGTGGAAGCCGATGCGAAACTCCATTCGCAGTCGCGGCGATTTCCCGCGGGGACATGCCTTGTTCCGACGGACAATCGGCTGGGCTCGCTGTTGGTGAATCTCCTCGAACCACAATCGAGCGACGGCCTTGTGACATGGAATTTTTTCGATGATGCATTGCACGAGGGGCAAGAATTCCCGATTGCCCGGTTGCCAAAATCGACGCCGATCCTGACCGCACCCCTGCCGGCTCGGTTTGGAAAGCGGCCGGACCGCAAACCGATTACCTTTGAGACCCTCTATGGCCAGCGGCCGCCACAGCTTGGCGGCCATCCAGCCGGGGGTTTCCGCTGGCTGGACGACGGCCAACACTTCGAACAGACAAAAGAAGGTCGAGTATGGAAGGTCCATGCCGAAACAGGCCGGTGCGAAGAAGTCTCCCTGAATGTCGATGCCATCGCACAAGCGATTGGGAAGCTCCCTGGCATCGAATCCAAAGAGGCCAAACGGCTAGCCCAGGGTATCCGCCACCAGCGTTTGAACAAGGACCGGACGGCAGCCCTCTTCACGCAACACAGCGATCTCTACCTGGCAACGCTGGATGGCAAGACGGCGGTCCGTTTGACCGATGCCACCGGTACCGAGGAATTGGCAACGTTCAGCCCCGATGGACGCTATGTTGCCTTTGTTCGGGATTATGATCTCTATGTCGTCGACACCACCACGCAAAAGGAGCGGCGTTTGACGCACGGCGGTACCACAACGATCCGCAACGGCAAAGCGGACTGGGTCTATTTCGAAGAGATCTACCTCCGCCGCTGGGATGCCTTTTGGTGGAGTCCCGATTCGAGTCGAATTGCCTTCCAGCAATTTGATGATTCCGGCGTCGATTCGTTCGTCGTTCCAGATAATTTAAATCCAGAGCAGCGATTGGAAACGGATCGCTACCCGCTGGCCGGTCGCCCCAATCCGCGTGTGCGGTTAGGTATTGTTCATGCCGCTGGTGGCGATATCCAGTGGGCCGATTTGGATGGCTATTCTCCGGACGCGACGCTGATCACCCATTTCGCGTGGATGCCGGACTCGAAATCGGCTTTTGTCTATGTTCAAGACCGAGCCCAGCGGTGGCTCGATGTGGTCCGGCTCGATACCGATACCGGCAAAATGACACCATTGCTGCGCGATACCACGGAGGCATGGGTGGATAATCCTGGCGATCCGCAAGTGCTCAAGGATGGCTCCTTCTTGCTCCCGAGTGAACGCGATGGCTGGAAACACCTCTATCACTTTGACAAGAATGGACAATTGATTCGCCAGGTCACGCAGGGTGCGTGGGAAGTACGGCAGGTGGAAGCCGTCCGGGAAGAGGAAGGATGGATCTACTTCTCGGGGACCTGTGATTCACCGATCGCCGAAAATTTTTACCGGGTCCAAATCGATGGCAGCCAGTTCACCCGCCTGACGCACCAGCCAGGGAATCACCGGGGAACGCTCAGCCCGAAGGGCGAACTGTTCGTTGATACATGGAGCGATCATAAAACACCAACCCAGGTCCAACTCCGCCGTTTCGACGGGCAGACAGTTCGCGTGCTGGATACGAATCCAATCCCCGCCTTGGATGAATATTGTTTCGGGCATTTTGAATTGGTTCGGATCAAAAACCGCGACGGATTTATTTTGGAGGGGAGCTTGATCAAGCCGCCCGATTTCGATTCAGCCAGAAAATATCCGGTTTGGCTCCTGACGTATGGCGGGCCGCATGCCCCGACCCTCGTCGATAGTTGGCAAGGTGGCCGGACATACGAGCAGATGCTGGCCAATATGGGGATCCTTGTATTCCGCGTCGATCCCGGTCCTGCCAGTGGTAAGGGCGCGAAAAGCAACTGGAAAGCCTACCGGCAACTGGGGGTCCAAGAGCTGCGCGACCTGGAAGACGCACTCGATTGGCTTGCGGAAAAACCGTTCGTTGATACAGAGCGAATTGGCATGAGTGGCCACAGTTATGGCGGGTTCCTGACCGCTTTCGCTCTGACCCATAGCGATCGGTTCGCCGCCGGAATCGCCGGCGCCCCGGTTACCGATTGGCGGAATTACGATACGATCTACACGGAACGTTACATGGACACGCCCCAGAACAATCCGGAGGGCTATAAAAACACATCGGTCGTTTCCGCGGCAAAAGACCTTCATGGCCGCTTATTGTTGATCCATGGCGGTATCGATGATAACGTGCATCTTGCCAATACGACACAGCTCGCCCGGACACTCCAGCAGGCGGATAAACGGTTCGAAATGATGGTCTATCCAGCCAATCGGCACGGGATTTCGGGAAAACATTACCAGCGCCTCATGGTTGATTTCATCCGCCGTACAATCCTGGAATAATATTAATACATAATCCAGAATTGCTAAAAAGTATGATTCGATTCTGTAACATGCCCGCATGGTGCGCGCATGTTGGAACGTCATTTCAAGAGTATCTTTGGTCCCTTTGGTCCTTTTGGTCCTTGAGGTCCTTTAGGTCCTTTTTTAGTCGCAGCTTCGCCGCGTTGGGAAAATGGGCAAATCAACCAAGCCTGGGCAAGTGTTCACGTCAGGCTAGGCGGCGGCAATATGCGTGCCCGGGGCGGTTGCTTGCTCGAGCGCGTTGGCGACATCTGCCAGCGACACGTCCAATACTTGTTTCATCTTGGCGCGACGGGAGATAATCTGGTGATGGACCAGATTGAATTGGCGGCTGAGTTCCGGATAGCAGGTGGCGTTGGATCGCCCCAGCGGGACGATTTCGATGACTTGCGTTCCGTGACGCGCGAACATAAGGTTCGCCAGCCCTGCGCCATGCGTCGCCATGATGATATCCGCATTGAGGATTAATTCAGCTTGCTTCGACAACGTGTAGTTTTCCATCGCATGCACTTCAAATCCGAAATGGCGAAGAAGGCCTAAGAGTTCCGATTCGTTGAGTAAAGTGCGGGTGCCGGTTTTGCGCCTGGTAATAAAGATACGGCGCGCCGATCGGATCGGTTCCCCGAGCGCCAAGCTGCTACAGAGCATGCCTCTGCATGCTCTCAGACAAGTGGCCGTTGGGAAGGACGGAACCAGCAGAAGCTCTGCTTCTAGCAGCAGCCGGCAGTGGGGCTGGATAAGCTGCCGCCGCTGGATACCCAATGCACGGAAGACGTTCTGGGAAAATAGCGAGAGGGAATCGACCAAGTAATAATCCGCCTCGGCATCAGCCCGCCGCAGCGTTGCCAAGCGGGGTAGAATTTTGATGAGCCAATGGTAAAAGTTATGACTTGATCGCGTATTGAGCACGGCAACGCACCCCTCAATCCGCCGTTTCGATGGGAGCCAAGGACGCATGGTAAGATCGCCCTCCAACCGTTTTCGCCAATACCGTGGACGAAAGGAACGGATGGGAACTCCTTCTGAGTCAACCATGCCATCGAGGTTGAAACCGGTCTCGCGAACGGCATTTCCAGCAGGGCCGATCACGCAGCAATGCCTGCCGAACGATAATCCATTCTTGATGCTAGCAACAAAGGGCGGGGCAACAAACTCTGACGGTAACGTGCGGACCTCGCACTGGCCCGAAGAGTAAACCAGGTAATTGAACTCGGGGATCACACGCGTCTGATCCACTATCTGCAACGAAATTTCACGGGGATAGTCGGCTGCCAGTTGCGCAATATGCGCCTGATGCTTGGGCGGCCGGACCGGCCACCCGCCCGAAGATTGCATACCAATCGGCACGAGGTATTTGCTGACCGAGATCCAGTGACGTGGCTCACAAAACGATTGCATGTTCGTTCCCATAGGCAGTCCATCCCCCTAGGTATCGAACTCCATGGCACATTGTGCCGGGGATGCTTGCATCGATTCAATCCGGATATTCGTGATATCCGCTGGAATCGGTATCGACAGCGTAATCTTGTTACTTCATCTCGAATTCGCGTAAGCCCGCCACGAGGCGAAACAACTGTATCTTCCAGAGTCAACTTGGCAGAAACACTCAATTGGAACGGAAGTCATAACCGATTCTCTTATCTTGGGCTGCGCAATCAGTCCAATCGTTATATTTTACCGGCAGCGGCGCAGCCAATGGACTCTGCTGTGGATTTGCGGAGAACATCAGGTGTCGAACTGTTTCCCACCAGTCGCCTTATTGATTTCCAGCTATAACCGTCCTCGGCATCTTGCGCTGGCGCTAACATCGATCGAACATCAACGGCATGATCCCGCCGGCATGGAGGTGGTTATTACCGACGACGGCTCGGACAGTGACACGTTGGCCGTGGTGGCGGATTACGCGGCACGCGCGAAATGGGCAGTCAAGCTGACCACGCATTCGCATGCGGCGTTTCAGCTTGCGCGCTGTCGCAACGAAGGAGTACTGGCCAGCCGAGCACCGTATCTTTTATTTCTGGATGGCGATTGTATCCTGCCTCCAGATCACGTAGCGCAACACTTGAGGCGCCGCCGTTCGGGGATGGTCATGGCAGGTGACTGCTGTCGATTAGGGGCAAATATTTCGCGCCAAATTGACGATGTGGCGATTCGTGACGGCCAGTTTCTGGAATGGGAATCGCGCGCGGAACGGCGCCGTTTACGGAATCAATATCGCAAGTCGCTGATGTACAACCTGCTGCATCATCCCACCAAGCCGAAGCTGACCGGTAACAATATCGGGATTTGGAGGCAGGACTACGAACAGATCAATGGATTCGATGAACATTATGAAGGCTGGGGATGTGAAGACAATGATCTGCAGGTGCGTTTACGGCGGGTGGGTATAAGAGTCGCATCGATACTGAAATGGACCCATTCATACCATTTGTGGCATCCACCGGCCTTATCCTGTCCGGGGCGATGGCACGACGGTACGAACGTCACCTACTTGGAGAATGCGCGATATCGACCAGTCCGGTGCAACCATGGCCTGCAGTATTTTTGCTGCCAGCCTGACAGGATGGTAGCCAAAAGTACAGTCTGGCGGACAGGTCTTTTGAGGAACGTCGCGCGGTCATTGACATCAGGTGTCGGTCCCTGCTCACCACATGTCGAGGCCCCGAAGGACGCCCTGGGCTCAACGGCAGCACGAAGAACAATAA
>JAFGFZ010000191.1 GCA_016930815.1 Pirellulales bacterium
CTGCGGATTGCCTCCGCGATATGATAAGGGCCTTTTCGAGCTCTCACCAAGGTCGCAATGGATGTTGGAGCGCGGGCTTATCATGAGTGTAAAGTGGCCATGGCCACTTTACACTCATGATAAGTCTGAATTAGTCTATACTTGCCACTTATACTAAGGGAAATCAAATTTCCTATCAATAGTTTTTCGAAATCACTATTGCGAGGAGTCACGAAGTGAGCGTCCATTCGACACAATGGTGTATTTGGTTAGTGTGCGCATTCGCCGCGCTGAGTGTCAGTTTCTACTCCTTACCCGCATCGGGCACCGACCATCGTTGGATCGACGCTGCGGGAGGTTGGTTCGATACGGATACCAACTGGGATCCGGTTGGAGAACCTGGAGCAACCGATCGCGCGATTTTCGATATCTCTGGAACATACACGGTGCTCTTTTATCTTAATCACACCAACCAATACCTGAGGCACAATCTGGGGTATGTGACTTTTGGTTTGAATACTCATACATACACTATCACTTCTTCAACTCACCTCGGCTACGATGTTGGCGATTGGGGGCGCGTTACTGTGCTCGATGGGAACGTTTCTAGTTCCTATGTGTATTTGGGTTACTCGTCCACAGCCAATGGCCGGTTGACTGTCTCCAGTGACGGGACCTGGTCCAGTTCCGAATATTTTTACATTGGCTATTCCGATGAGGCGTCGGGCAATTTAATTATCGAGGAAAATGGATCTGTCACCGCGGATTTTATCTACATCGGTTGTTACAATGATAGCGAGGGCACCGTGTCATTAATGGATACCGCCTCCCAATTGTCTTCCGCTGGCACAATGATGGTTGGGTATCAAGCCCAAGGAACATTGAACGTTTACAATGGTAGTTCGGTCTTTAGCAACGGCGGGTATATTGGCTATGGTGTCGATGAGGAAGCCACGCAAGTTGCCTATGGGCATGTGTACCTTACTGGCGCCGATTCAAGTTGGACGAATACAGGCCAATTGACCGTCGGCTTCCGGGATAGCGGTTCGGGTGGCATGGATATTTTATCTGGAGCATCCGTATCCAACACAGACTGCTACATCGGAGATCAAAGCGGCGCCGTGGGGCAAGTGAATGTCTCTGGTTCGAATTCCCGATGGACGACCACAGATTTGACCATTGGCAATCACGGCAACGGCCAATTGCAAATCGACGGTGGTGGAGCCGTGGCCAGTACGTACGCAAGTATTGGGTATGGTTTAAGGTCCGAGGGCGATGTCAGCGTGACTGGTAGTGAATCTCAGTGGAACCTTTCCTCGAATATCCAAATTGCTAATCAAGGATCGGCGCGATTGGAGATCGCCAGTGGCGGACACGTTAGGAACGCTTACGGTTCCATTGCCTACACCAAAGAATCGAGTGGAATCGTCGAGGTGAAGGGTTCTGGTTCGCTGTGGACAAACAGTGAGGGGCTCACGATCGGCAATTCAGGCTCTGCTGAGCTCGATATCACCAATGGCGGAACGGTCCAAGTAACGAACACACTGCAAATCTGGGACGCTGGTACGGTGAATCTTAGCGGTGGCACGATTGAAACAGGTGCTTTAGTTATGGCCGGTAGCGCATTCAATTTCACCGCGGGAACGCTCAGAATCACCAATTCCGATCTATTCATTCATCCCGATGGGCCCCTGGGTGAGATCCTGAACCTAAGAATTGGCATGAATGTTGATGTGATCCAAGACACCTACGTAGATCCTGTATCGTTGTTGGTGCTTGGCGACGACGCATCATTACACACCAACATGCTAGTCAACAGCGGCGAAATTCAACTGCAAGGCACAACCGCGCTGGTTGGCGGCAGCACCCTCGTCAACCATGGCCTACTCACTGGTAACGGCCGAATTCAGAGCGCCTTAGGCAACCAACTAGCAGGCGAAATTCGTGGTGCCAGTGGTCAACGGCTTGTCTTTACTGCGAGCGGTAACTCGAACTTCGGTGAAATAAACCTCTCCGGCGGATCGATCGAATTCACCGAAGACCTCACCAACATGGCCGACGGTTTTATATCGGGCCGCGGAGAGTTAAGAGTCGATGGTGACTTGACGAATCATGGCGTGTTGGCTCTGAGCGGTGGATTTACAGATATCTACGGCGATGTGATCGGTCACGGCGGCTCAAAGATTGTTATCTCGGGCGGTAGCACGACGACCTTCTACGACGACGTGCATTCGGATGGCTCCATCCAAATTAGTGCCAACAGCAGCGCTATTTTCTTCGGTGCTTTCAGCGGATCGGGTATTATCACCGGACCCGGCACGGCCTATATCGAAGGCGATCTACGCCCTGGGAATAGTCCCGCGGAAGTCTCTTTCGGCGGTAATGTGTACTTTGGGCCACTGGCCAATCTCGTCATCGAACTCGGCGGCACCATTGCCGGCAATGAATATGACAAGGTAACCGTGGATGGTCTATTACACCTCGATGGGGCTCTTACGATCGCACTCTTTGACGATGGCAGCGGTCCCTTCAGTCCACAGGCCGGTGACATATTCGATATCCTCGATTGGGGAACTCTCGATGGCCAATTCAGCGAAATCAGCCTCCCAGGAATCGCAGATGGTCTGCTCTGGAATACCGACGCCCTCTATGCCACAGGCGAAATTGGAGTTGTTGCCGAATCCCTTTTCGAAGCCGATTTCGACGAAGACGGCGATGTCGATAGCCACGATCTTAACACTTGGCAGACCGGCTTCGGAAAGGTCAGCAGCGCCCAACATGAAGATGGTGACGCGGACGCCGATGGGGACGTCGATGGATCGGATTTTTTCATCTGGCAGCAGCAGTTCGGAAGCTTAAGTAATCGTGGAACGACTTATGTTGCTGGAATACCGGAGCCGGGCACCTTCGTACTGGCATTTCTTTTGGCTCTCTTGATGTGTGCCTATCGCCAAAGACGGTAGCATGGCTTGGAAAAACACATTCCGAATCCGAATGATCCACACGTTCGAAATCGCCAATATTTTAATGCGTTCTGTCCAGCAGACGCCAAGTTTCTTTATTGATACGGCCTAGACCAACGCGGCACTGTGGGTGTAGATCCGGCGAATTGCCTCGATAATATGCGAGATCTCTCTCCGATCGGTCCTCCACGACTGCCAGGTTGTTTTTTTACGATCGTGTGGATCGGGTCCATGTTGCAGGCGATGCTCTTAATGTACACCGGCACGATCGATCGATTACGGCCGGCGAAGGCAAGAGCGAATTATGCATTTTTCGAGCCGCCCCAGCTACGTTCGATTTCTTCCAGGGTGCGGCCCTTGGTTTCCGGTAGCGTTTGCCAAATAAAAACAACAGCGAATCCGGTGATGATCGCGAAGATACCGAAAACGTTCCCGGCTCCGATTGCCTTGAGCAACGGCGGGAAGACGCGTGTCAGCGTGAATGCACCGATCCAAATTGCGGTTGTCGCAATAGCGACCGCCCGGCCCCGCACGGCGGTTGGAAATATTTCGCCGATCACGATCCAGCATACAGGGCCGTATGAAAAGGAGAAGCAGGCGCAGTAGATCACAAGCGGTGCCAGTTTTGCCAGGTTGGGTACCTCCTCGATGCGGAAAAGGATTGCCGCGGCCAGCAGCGACAGGAAGGCACCGCTAACACCTGCCAGCAGTAGCGAGCGGCGGCCGAACGTGTCCACTTTCCAGATCGCAAGGAACGTAAAGAGAAAGTTGATGATCCCAATCAGAACCGCCCCATTCATGGCACCAGTCGCCTGGAATCCAACTTCGCCCAAGAGTCGTGGCCCGTAATACATAACGGCATTGATGCCACTGAACTGGCTGAACAGGGCCAGGGCCACGCCCAGTGCCAAGGCCTTGCGAAGACCCGGCCGGAACAGGTCCGCAAGCGTGCCGGAATCGTGGGCCAAGGTCTCTCGAACATCCGTGATGGACTGTTCCGCTTCCACGGCGTTCTGGATCCGCCGCAGGACCCTTCGGGCCGTATCGACTTGGCCCCGTTGGATCAGCCAGCGTGGACTTTCCGGAATGAATCCGAGGGCAAGCAGGTAGCAGAGGGCCGGCAAGATTTCCACGCCGAACATGCCCCGCCAGACCTCAGCGATCAAGATGGAATGCCAGAAGCCGCTCCCTTGCGTCCCCGCGTGGTCGAGCGCGTAGTTGGCCAAGATGGCATTGGTTACAAACGCAACCACAATTCCGAGCGTGATCGCCAACTGATAGAGGGCCACGATCCCTCCCCGGTACCGGGCGGGAGATGTTTCGGACATGTACATCGGCGAGGCCATGGCCGTGATCCCAACTCCAATCCCGCCGATGAGCCGTGCGACAACGAGCTGGTCGGATGTCTGCGCAAGCATCGATCCCAGTGCCGAAACAAAGAGCAACAACGCGCAGAGAACGAGGACCGGTTTGCGGCCAAAACGGTCGGCCCATGTTCCACTAACGGCCGAGCCGAGGATACATCCCAGAATTGCCGAGGCGGCAACCCAGCCGAGTTGATCGTCTGATAGCCCAAACTGGGCCTGGAAGAGCTTTTCACCACCTGAAATGACAACCGTATCGAAGCCGAACAGAAATCCGCCGATGGTTGTGACCAAACAGATGAATGCCAAATAGCCCATGCCGCCCAACTTGATCATCACAGCTCATTCCATTCGCAAATAGACAATTTCATAGGCGGCCAGATTGAGGGGGCTGGCAACGTGCTGGCCACGGCTCTCGGTCGAATTGCTTCGATAGAATGCTTTCGATCTCGCCGCGTGCAGTGTGCATGATTCCGATTCTCCGGACGCGGCAAAAAGTCGGATCATGGTCGCTTGGCCATCACGGCTCGGTTTCACCGAAGTAACAATCACATCCGGATTACTTAGCGTGAACAGGGATGGTTTTGAATCCGGCCCGTCCAGCCGGACTGGGATGATCACCAGGGGACGGTTGCGTTCGATACCGAATCGCATGGCTTCGATCTGTTGGTATTGCCTTTGGTGAGGATGGATGGAATAGCGGAATGAAATCAGCCCATCCTGATCCGCTTTGTAGTTCGTTTCCCAATAATTGTTCATGACATAAGAGAAGAGTGTCGACGATGGTTCGATATGTTGCAGCCAATCTTCGGTATGGAAGGGATGACTGACATCCGTACGGATCGCGCCGATCTGGACCAGGGGCGCGTCGACGGTTGCCAACGTCGCGCCGCATTCAAGATTGGAGACATCGGCCCACCGCTGGATGGCAAAATAATTCCGGCATGCGCCCGGAATCTGGTCGGCCTCTGGCTGGATGACAACCCACGGCATATCCATGTGAACCGCCGCTTCCGGCAGGTTGAAATCGAATCCAAAGTGAACCCCTTCCTTCTCGCGGATCGGTAATTTATCGACAACGTTCCGGATATCGAGCCGATCCAAGCCATCGACGAGGCGAAGTTCGCGGACCAGTAGCCGGGCACCCGGCGCGGCGGACGTGATTCGCACGGTCGCGACCAGCGGCCCGGCATCTTGCACCGAGATCTGTGTGTCTTGAACGTAGTGCCGGTTCTCGGAATCGCGCCCGGCGACATAGACATAGTCATTCAATCCCCGGCCCTGGGCGAAATTGTGTTCGCTGCCAGCGATTGTCAGCGCATCGATCGCGCCGGTCTGGTCGTTGATTGCCACGGTCAGGAGTCGATTGATGAGCCCATTCTCATCGGCACGGGCTTCGCCGAGGGCATCCGCAGGACCGGTCTCGATGAGATACTTGGCCGAACCGAGAGGCGGGACATCGCGCGCGATGAAGGCGAGTTCGCCGGTGGCCAGGCGCTGCGATGCGACCACGTGACCGGCAGCCGTCTTCACCCGGTCGCCGATCCGCGGCAAATCGGCGGGGAGCAGGACCAGGTCGGTGCGTGGCCAGGAAAGTGTATTGAAAACCTCCACCGCGTTGACTTCCGCATCCCGCGCGGCCCGTTTGGAAGTCGCCTCGACAATGAGTTCCCGGGCAATGGCTGCGGCATCGAGGGCGAATTTTTGCTTGTGGGCCGCTTGCGATTTCGCGAATTCGGAATCGGGTTCACTGATACTATTATGCGCGCCCCACGTATGTTCGTCGTAAAGCACGGCGTTCCGCCAGGATGCATAGAATCGGTCTTCTGGAAACATTCCCGGTTGGAGCATGGCCCAAAGCGTTTGGCATTGGATCAGCATCTCGGTCGCCTGGCGGCAAAGGGCGGTATCGGCCGCGGTCGAAGCCGCGCCGTCTTCCCAATAGGGCGTGAAGTCGCCACGCACCACTGGAATTTGGGCTCCGTACTCTTTCTCAAAGTCCCGGAACATCTGGCTTGTCGAGGCGATCACGATCCTCGGATAGGCATACCGTTCGTTCCAGGCCTTGACCTGTTCGGGAAGGTGCGGATCTGGGTAGCCGTTGTCACCGCCGACGGTCACCCGGCACTGGACCATATCGTACGGGTAATTGGATGCCTCCAATTCCCGCAAGTAATCGAAGATCGGCTTCTCCTGGAAACCACTGAACAGCCAGGAATAGGCCCGGCCCGTCTGCCAGCAGAGGATCTTGTACCGGCCGCACGGAGAAATCCAGTAGAACGGATGGTCATCCTGAATATGCGCATGGCCAACCCGGTGACCAATGTTGGGTGAAATCGAGAAATACTTCACACCAATCTGGGCCAACACGGGCACGATACCCCATGTCAGCCCGGGCACGTCGGTAATCGTCGCGGATTCCAAAGAGATACCATATTTCTCTCGCAAACGTGCCGCGTAATCGACCAGGGCGAACAGCTCTTCGCCGTTGTACAGGCCCGTTAATGCATTGCCGTAGAGTGCATCGAGGCCAATGCGTTCCCCGCGAGCCGCCTCGATGAACGCCGCACGCTCTGCGGCGCTCGCCTGATTCAAATAACTCTCTACCGGCCATAACCCTTCGGGCTGCCATACGAACCGAGCTTCAGGCGGATAGCCGTTCGTTTTTTCAATCAACTCGAGCGCGCGGTCCAAGAATTCGATCTGACGCTTCTCCACGTCATCCTGCGTATGGGTGTAGCCGATGTCCAAGTGGGTATTGTGGAGCAAGTAAACAATCCAGCGGCGGACGGGTTGAACCGTTACCTGTTTCTTGGCTACGGATTCCCCGTCGACATCGATGCGGACCGTGATAGCCTTTGGCGTTTTGACAGCAGGGTGAACGACTTCAAATGTCTGCCGGCCTGGTTGGATGGCCATTTCCTGGATCGGCTCCTCTCCAATCCAGAACGCTGCCTGACCGCCTTGACCGATATGCAACAGGTCTACTTCGATGGGCTGGAAGAGCTGGTCCTGATGCCGGATGAGCACCGTTGGCGATGTGATGCTGTGGATACACGTTTGCCGTGCGACGGGGGCGAGTTCCATGTTGTCGGGTGATTCAAAACGGACGGCATCCCAGACCACCCAGGATCCGGATTCCGTGGTGATGGTCACCCGGTTATTGCCGGCCTGCAATACCCGGGCCGGGACATCGATTGCAATGATATGTTCACGACCCTGCGATGGATTACCATAGACCGACTCGTCGCCGGCACCGGGCGGTGTCTGGAACTGCCACGATGCGCCGTTGATGGCAACATCTAGTTTGGGTGGCTGGGCGGAATGGGTATCGACGAAATCCAACACAAGCCGGCATGACGCGCCGGGAGCCTGCTTGATAGCAAACACGATCGCAAACGTTTGCGGCGTACCCGGTGCCCAGCTCCTGTCGACCTCGCCGGGCTGCACATAGGGCCAATCTTGTTTCGGATCG
This sequence comes from Pirellulales bacterium, assembly GCA_016930815.1. Lineage (GTDB taxonomy): Bacteria > Planctomycetota > Planctomycetia > Pirellulales > Lacipirellulaceae > JAFGFZ01. The sequence continues at coordinate 7,782 of JAFGFZ010000191.1, forward strand.
GATTGCCCAATAAGAAATAGGGCTGGCTGCTGATAGGCCCGATAATCGCCCGGACCGTGGGCGAATTCAGCCGCGCTATTGTCGGCCGTGCCAATCTGCCATAGCGGGGTCCGGCCACCGGCCAATTGGCTCGGTTCTCCGGCAATCGCATTCCCGGCACGTACCATTCCCGCGATCACCGCCAGAAAAATAATGAATCGCTGCCAGTTGATGCAAAATCTTGGGTACTTCATTCTGTTATCTCTAATAGGGAATATTCTACCTTTATCTTGCCATCTCCAGCACTAGATCCTGATCAAGCGAAGACATCCGGCATCCGCTGGATAAAAAGAGGAAGGAAAAGTTGCCGTTTCCCCCACATTTCCCCCCAATTTTAGTTGCAATAGAAATCATAGGGAATTAAAATTCCTTTCAACGTAGGCTAAATCCACAACCAAAAAGGTTTTACTACATGTGTGCGCTATGCGCGAATGTTACAGACGAAGAATCTATCGAGACTTTACCTCCAGCCAACTAACGCGTGAAGACATCGTTTTCTAGAATTGATACAAAAACTTGACTCAAATACAACATATTTTGCCCCCAACGCGTGCCAAGCCTGCAACCCAAAAGGACTTACAAACATGCGCACACCACGCGCATGTTACAGACTAAGACTTTAAAGGGCTCCAAAGTTCAAGTGGAATGTTCGCCACCCATGGACCTTGAACAGCATTCCACGCATAAGAACCAAGAAGTGCGATTCCTAACCAACTGCTGCAGCCTTTTTCATGGCAGTTGTATTCTGACACCAAGACGTTGATAAATCGGTTATCTCGATTTTGCACATCGCACACGGCATTTCGCCAAAATAAAAAATCGACACACAACAGGCCAAAGACTTGCATTTACTCGATGAGTTGAGTCGGTCCGAATCCTGCCTGCTTATCGGGTGTCTGCGAAGTGCTTTGTAGAAGTCCATGGAAACCGTAAGACAGAAATCGGCGCATAGGGATCGGCGGAGACTACGGCGGCGAAATCAGCCTGGACTAGGATGCCGGCGACAACCGCGTTTTGAATTGCTGGAGAACCGTCGATTGCTGGCGGTTATTCAATGGGATGGGGGGCTAACCGGGACAGGGACTAATTGGCATGAGGCTGAGAACTGGGTTGGTGATGTGCTACCTGCGGCAGCGGATGACGTCCAGATCGGTGCCGCATTCTCAGGCATCACGATCTCATCAAATAGTAACGTAACGATCAATAGCCTCACCAGTATGGCGGCAATTCAGTTCATAGGTGGCACATTTAACATCGCCACGGACTCGACGATCAACAATGATGTCTTCGTTTCTTCCGGCGTGTTGGATGGTTCGGGTGATCTGACAGTAGCGGGCCGATTCAACTGGACGGGCGGAACGATGTCGGGGAGTGGTCAGCTCGTGGCCCAGGGGGGTATGGCGATTGGCGGCAGCGGCGCCAAATACCTTGA
>JAFGFZ010000192.1 GCA_016930815.1 Pirellulales bacterium
AGGGGGCAAATTGCCAACCATCACTCCATGTGCAACAACTGCTGTGCTTCCAAGAAGGCATTTGCTTGAAGTTTTTATCAGCCCACCCGGAGGGAGGGTCAAGAGAAGAAGTCGCTTGATAACCTCTGTTTCTAAACTGCACGACCTCAAGCGGGGCGATGGGGTTTCTCGCCTGCTGATTCCCTTGGTTTGCCACCCCTTCCCCCTTATGCGGGGCGAGCGGGGTTGGTTTTGCGAGAGACTCAAAGCGGATTGCCGAATATGGATATTTATACATGTGTCTTTATTCGGATACACGAATAGAAAGGGTATCGAACTCGGCATCACTCCCTGAGGAAAGGATGCTCGCGAATCGTTCATTTCCATCCGGTGAAAATGTCGGATAAACAAAACTCCCGTAATCGACATCATCAACGACCAATTGGACACGATCCTTTTCCGGCAGGAGGACGAGCCGGATATTGAGGAACCGGCTTGGCAAATCGGGAATCGTGCACAAGAGACGCCGTGTTGACTCATCCGTTTTGCCGTACAACCTCAGTGTTTGGATTTCATCGCTCTGGAGTTGGAGATAGACGAGAATGGGGGCATGGAGTCCGTTGGACCAGTCGGCATTGATTTGGAAGAGAGCACCATTCCCACCAACACTTGTATTCCGCATCCGGACATCGACCGTGGTGATTTTGTCAAAGGCATGAAGGGGCAGCGAATCGAGCGTGGCATCAGCCTGCCAGATTCCATCGACCAACGTTGCTGTATTGAATGTTCCACCCCCGCGTATGGACCAATCCGGGATTCCGTCTCCATTGATATCGTGTGCCGTCGGATCACGGTCGAAGTCGGCACGCCAATAGGCACTGAGCAATTCCGGGCGGTTGACCAGCCGCGTCGAAGAAGCAACAAGACCAATCGCGTTATCCCCCGTTTGAAGTGAAATTCCCACACGAACAAGCCTGTTCCGGGTGTATGAGATCGCGGTTCCAGGGGTCCGGTAGGTACCATACACGGCATGACTCATTTCACCGACGTCATGACGGTCCCACGACGCGCCCGAGTCATCGGAGCCGAGGAGTCCGCTGCCTCCCGATAGGTTGATGCGCAACTTAGCCGCCTCGGCATCCGCCAACCACTGAAAGACAACCGCATAGTCATCGTGAGGAGAGAGGCCCAAGATCGGATTCGAGAACGTGACAGTTTGCGATGTCCAAGAGCTGCTCAAATTCGACTCATTGAACAATATCGCTCCCAAGATCTCGCTCATTGGCACGCCGTCGCTCCCGGCCGGCCGAAGTTGAACGGCAAACTGACCATTTCGAGGCCCTCCTTCCCTGGCTTCGAATTGGATCCTGGTCAGGCTCCAATCAACCATATTCGCCGGGCATCCTCCCGATTCGGAAAGGGGTGTCAGGTGTTGAGCCACCCATTCAATTTTGACCAGTCGGAATTCATCGCTACCCGATCCGGTCGCCTGGGTCCAGAGTACCGATTCAGCGGATTCATCCCATGTCGCGACGTTTTCAGTAGCCGGTTCCATTTCGTACGTGATTTGAAAGGTTTCAATCTCGTCCACCACGGTCCTTGGCGTCCCATGGTTGAGTGTTTTGAGAAGAGGATCCCCGGCCGTACCGCTCCATTCGTACGAGATTGTATCCTCGACCGCGTCCCCGTTCCGATCCTCAACGACAAATTCAATCTTGCTGGCCGAGTGCTGGACGATGTAGACCGCGTATCGCAGTTCTTCTGTCAATTCATCGATGGCATGCGCGCCATCAATGACCTTTTGACTTGTGGTTGGCATGTAGGCGATTTGACGGCCGATATACATGGTCGATGCCAATCCGGCCAGGAGCATCGATGCCGCGACCATCGCCGTGACCAGTTCGATCAGCGAATGCCCTCGATGGGGAAAACGATTTGTCCAGGAGTCGCACATACGAACTAGTGTGTATTCTACTCAGCGTCGATGGTCACCTCGCCGGTCGCATCATGGACCTCGATTCTCCGCCAATGATCACCGGCCCGGATCTTGATCTGGCCGCCACGTGTTGGCAGGCCGTAGCCGCTGAATGCAAAGTTATCGAATCCCGAAAAATCGGGGATGATCTCATCGATTTCGAATGGTACCGCGGACAGATCGACTGAGTATTCCTCACCTGGATGATCCAGGCTATTGATTTCTTCCAGGACATAGGTGGATGCATTGATAAAATCGAAAACGCGCGTTGTGCTCTTGGCCAGGGCATCACGGCGTGCCAGCTCCATATCCTCCTTGATGCGCCGCGCGGCCGACTCGACACGCTGGATCATCATGGAATCAAGCAGGCTGGGGGCCGCGACAGCCGTCATGATGCCGATGATGAGAAGCACGATGAGCAGTTCGACCATGGACAGGGCACCGCGATATCGTTCTGGCTTTTTCATCGGGCATCTTACTGGAGAACCGGCTCGGTACGGGGCGGATGCTGGGGCGTTTCGTAGTTGTCTCGAATCCTGATGATCTCCGGCATAATCCGGACAAACGCAAAGACGAGCGCCGCATCCCATTGTTCACCTGCCCCATTCTGCAGGATCTCAATCGCCTTTTCATTTGGCATTCCAGGTCGATAGGGCCGATCGCTGGTCATGGCGTCGAATGCATCGGCAATCGCCATGATCCGCCCATCCAGCGGAATTTCTTCACCTTTCAAACCGTCCGGGTAACCGCTGCCGTTGTATTGCTCATGATGGTGCACGACACCTGGAAGGGCGCTGTGGAGTTGGGTCAGTTCGCTGAGAATATCCCAGCCCAGATCCGGGTGGCTCTTGATCTCGTTGAATTCCTCTTCGGTAAGTTTACCCGGTTTCAGGAGTGTGGCATCTTTGATCCCAATCTTGCCGACATCATGCAGGAGCCCACTCAAGTAGATTCGTTTACAGTCCGCGTCATCCAAGCCGATTTCCACGGCCAGCCTCCGCGCGAACATGGCCACTCGTTCACTATGCCCGCGTGTGTAGGGATCTTTGGCTTCGATCGCATTGACCAGTGCCCGAACCACGCGGACGACCAATTCTTCCCGTTGGCGGAACAGGTCGCAATTATAGGCATGGCTGGCCAGCATGGATGCGGCGGAGGAGATCAGACCAGCCTCTTCGGATCCGAACTCGTGGCGCGATTTATCCGCAAGATACGTGGTGTCTTCAAAACCCTTCCTGTAGGAACGGTTGATGGCCAAGAGCCAACCCATGACGCTGCCACTCTTGGTGATCGGAGTCAGGATAAATGAATTAACACCCGGAAATGATTCAATATTCTCGGATGAATTGCAATTATTACGGATCACGGGGACCTTGGGGCCTTGCAGATGGTAGACGGATAGGAGCCGGGTACAGACGGAATCCGACAGCTCCGTCGGTTCACAGCGAACCATCCGGGTACCGCGGCGATCATTATCGCGCGCCGCCAGAAACAGGACGACTTCTTGCGCTTTAATCGAGGTCCGGAGGCGGGGCAGGACCACTTTTGCCATTTCAACGAGATTGCTGGTCAGGTCGAATGCCTCGAGGACTTCCGCGATGCTTCGAAGAAATGAAAGCTCCTCAAAATTGTCCGACATCTGGGCAGCATAGATATCGAGGTCCTCTTCCAATTCAACGAATCGTTTATTAATCGCATTGCGCTCGAATGCGAGTTCGGTTATCTGGCAGAGGATCTCTGCCGTATCATCATCGGCCATTGTTGTCAGAACGATTGGCACGTCATTCTTTTTTTGTCCCTCGAGCCGGAACGCCACCATGAATCGCCCATTGGATAGTGGGATTGATTGGGGTTCCAGCGAGGACTTCAATTGCTCGTTCAGTCCCCTGGAGATGACTTCCAGTTCCTCGTGATTCCAAAACTCCACACGATCACAAAATTCAACTGAAATCTGAGTGCAACTGCTGCAATGGCTCTGCCGCTGCCAGCACCCCCGGCAGGACCATGGTGCCCCGCCGTACCAGAGGAAGATCGGCTCTGGTAGAGACTTCGCAAGCCAAACCGCTGTATCAAAGACCGTGGAAGAACAGGGGGTCGTTAGCAAACTGGATTCTGATAACGTAGCCGTCATGGTGGATTATTGCCCCTTGAGATCGGGATGTTTCGTGTGCCGGACAGTCATCGAGCGGACCAAGAAATCAAGGTTCGCAAGAGACGACACACAACTAAGGTACCCTAGCTTTTTCTTTCCCGGATTGTCCTCGAAGAGGCCTGGGAAGAGACGGGAACATTCGTTCCGATAGCTAGTAGTTTCCGAGAATTCCGAAAAAACCATCGTGCCCGCTATGAGAATAAATATTCCTTCATTAGAAAAATACTCCCCCCTTGCAATTGGATTTGTAAGCTAAGCTTAGTGTAAGCCACGATATGTTTCGATTGGCTATATCGGAGGTTTTTCACATCCAATGACTCACCCGACCAGATTCAAAGTCCAGTCATTTCTTTCATGTATTTTGGAGGAATCGTCATGTCGCGCCGAAGTGGTTTCACATTAGTCGAGCTCGTTGTGGTTGTAATGATCCTAGGAATTCTGGCAGCCGTTGCGGCCCCGAAATTGATCAGCACATCTGGAACAGCGGCTGACAATGGAGTCCGGCAGACGCTGTCCGTGGTCCGCGATGCGATCGAACGATTCGCCGCGGATCATGGTGGACAAATACCCACGGCCGCCATTGCAACCGAGCTCAAACCCTATTTACGTGGCAATTTTCCGAAGTGCCCGGTTGGCGACAATGCGGGATCCGCGGATATCGCAACCACAACGACATCACCAACTGTTGCCAATGGTGGCACGGAAGGTTGGATGTACAACACGCTAACGGGTGACTTTATTATCAATTCCGATGGATTCAGCAACGACGGAGTCACCACCTACGAAGAGTTCTAAATGCCTCCATCGATCGCCTGGCAAAATAGGGCATCGTGAAAGAACAGAGAATATAGGGCATTGGGAACAGTCAATTGGAATGTAACAAAGCTATCTATTATATCGGACCGATGCATTGATCAGGTTATTCTGTCTTTGCTGTGGGAGTTCGCTAGGTTCGTGACTGCGTGGCAGTCGGGTTTTGGAGAAATCAACGGGGAGAGATAGGCCAATGGAGAACACTCGAGCAAGAATTCTGGTCGCCGAGGACAATCCGGCCCTGGCAGCTGTCATTGAGTTTAATCTACGGCGGGCCGGTTGTGCGGTCACTCGCATGCGGAATGGCCGGCTGGCCTTGGAGGCTGCAATGGAGGAGGACTTCGATCTTGTCGTCACAGACCATCAGATGCCTGAAATGACCGGCATCGAGCTCTGCGAACGCCTTCGTGCACTGCCCCAATACATGGATACTCCCATTATCATGTTGACGGCCAAAGGCTTGGAATTGGACATGAGTAACCTGGGGGAAACGGTTGGTGTTTCAGAGTATCTTTCCAAACCCTTTAGTCCGGCCGAGCTGGTCCGAAAGATTGAGGAATGCCTGATTTCGTCTTGTGCTATCACAAGTTAAGACATGGTTAAGAGTCAATCCTAAAACTGGCTCCCCTTGCCCCGCTTGCGGGAAGAGGGGCTGGGGGTGAGGGATTTTGGGAGCAGCTCTGAGACTCGGAATGGATTCCGAATGGATTCACCATCTTCACATATTGGGCTTCCGCAACGAATCACAGGGTACTTCCTGTTGTTTGGAATCGCCGCAACCCTATGGCTTGGGTTAGGCGTCTATTATGCATCCTGTCGGATATCCCGGGAGAGGTCGGAAAGTGCCTGTTTGCGGATTCTTGGCCATGTCATACGATCTTTGAATCTGGACTATATGCAACATGGCGATGCCCATCTTCAATCCTTGGTCGAGAATCAATGCCGTGATTACAACCTGGCCTATTTGGCGGTGATTGGCTTGGACGGCAAATACCTGGCACACAGTGCTTCCCATCGGGTCGGCACGAAGGCGACGGAGCCGGCCGGCGCGACCGAATCCTGGGGCGATGTCCAGCGGGTTCGTTTCGTCAACGAGGATTCGGCCATTTTGCAGGAATATCGGGCCCCTTTGCGGGCTGCGGATCAGAATTTTGGCACGGTCCGGCTGGCAATCATCGAACCGAATTCTTGGCACGCGTTCTGGACGGCTACCCATTACGCGCCGATCGCCTTGATTGGACCGTTTGCATTTCTCATGATCGGTGCCGTCGTGCTAGGAAAACTCACACGTCCCGTCGAAGATATCGATCGTCAACTTCGCCGGGTGGCCACGGCACCCTCCGTGGCCGGTTGTGAACTGCTCGAAACGGAAGTGCACGGCCCTGCGGCCATCGGCTGGAATCGACTGGTGCACAGTTGGTCGAAAGGCTCGGGGCAAAAGGACCTCCAAGAGCGATTGAGTGAATCACTAAGTTCGATGCGAGTTAAGAAATTGGAGATGGTTCTGGATGGTCTATCGGATGGTATTTCCACAACCGACCAGGATGGTTCTATCCTGCTAGCCAATTCCGCACTCGCGGCCCTGATACCAACTCTTGGCCAACTCGCCAATGAAGGCAACAGGGCCGAACCATCCACCATGAGAAAACAGAACGGGCCCAATGGAAGTTCCAAATCCCACCGAATTCTCGACGCCTTGAAGAGGGGATGGGTGGTACCCGATTCTTGCCCGCTGGTTGACCCAGAGACCACGGAACGACCCGTCGTTGTCGAACTGGAAGGACACTTTGGTGAAGATCGCCGCATTTTACGGGTAACGCGATCCCCATGGATCGAACCAGAACACCAGCATTCCACCGGCCATCTATGGACGTTCCGGGATATCACGCAACAGAAGCTTGCCGAAGAAATGCGGAACCAGTTTGTCAACACGGCCACACATGAACTCCGTACTCCACTGGCAAATATCAAGGCCTACGCGGAAACACTTGTTCTGGCCGACGTGCCCGATATCGAACAACAAAAGGACTTCCTCAACACCATCAGTGCCGAAGCGACTCGGCTTGCCCGTTTCGTCGATGATTTGCTGAGTGTCAGCAGAATGGAAGTCGGTTCGCTGTCGCTTTCCAAACAAACAACGAACCTTGCGCGATTACTCGACGAAGCTGTGAAAAAAGTCCGGCCACTGATGAAAGAGAGGAAGACATCCTTCGACGTGTTCATCCCGGAAAAAATGCCAGAACTTTATCTCGACAAGGACAAAATCACAACGACACTCGTGAACCTGCTTGGCAATGCCATCAAGTACACTCCACAAGGAGGCCACGTGGCCTTGCGTGTGAAAGTTCTCAAGGAGCAACTCGAGATCTCTGTGGAGGACACCGGCATCGGCATCTCACAAGATGAAATCAAACACGTTTTTGACAAGTTTTTCCGCAGCAAAGACTCGCGCGTTCAAGAAGAAACGGGATCCGGTCTCGGCCTTCCTCTTGCCTACGAAGTAGTTCGTTTGCACGGCGGAACCATCACGGTGGAAAGTGTTCTTGATAAGGGTTCGACTTTCACGGTAATTTTACCATTGGTAACGGCATAGCAAAGCGATGATCGAACGATCCAAACAAGGTGCCATCGATGTCGTCCAGGCTTCGGATCCGATCAACATCGATTATGCGGAAATGTTCCGTAATGTGTTCAGTATTTACGCGGAGGCAGGCCAGCCCCATGTGGTTTTGGATCTGCAGGCCATCCCTCTGATCGACAGCGCCGGCTTGGAACTGCTTTTAGATATCCAAGAAAAGTACCGGCATCGTGGTGGAACACTCAAACTGGCGGCCGCGAATCCACTCTGCCGCGATATTCTCCATGTCACTGGAATGGATAAGCTATTCGAAATCTACGATGACTCAGTCACCGCCGTCGGGAGTTTCGTGCGATGAATGATTGGGATCCAATCGACGACCTGGCCAACCTCCATGGGACCGGAGCGGAACCCTTCGATGGCTCGGACTTCGAACCGGCCACGGTCTTTGATTCGGGGCGGACCGCGACCGCCGTTCTGGACCCAGGTCTTGCGGTACGAAAATCCACGATGCCGCGAACCGCATTACGCCCTCCTGCCCCCGTGCCACTCGGACAACTCCTTCTTGAAGGAGGGGTTATTTCGACGGAACAACTGGAGACGGCACTCTCCAAAGGAACTGAAAAGGGACTCCGTCTCGGGGAAGCATTGCTCGATATGGGCTTCGTTCAAGAAGAGGCAATCCTCCCTTACATCGAACAGCATCTCGGAGTCCCCACCGTTCGGCTCCGTGAAGGAATCGTCGATCCGCAAGTCGTCAAGCGGATTCCCCGGTCCATTGCCGAATCACTTGGATGTCTTGCTCTCTTCAAGATTCGCGATACGTTGTCTGTCGCGATGGCCGAACCACAAAATTTGCAGCAGACCGACGAACTGGAACAGATCACCGGCCTTTCGATCCGGCCGGTCTTCGCATTCCGCATGAGCATCGAGCGGATTTTGCCCCGGTGCTATGAGGAAAACTTCGAGGTCGACACAGTCACGGCGGATCTGGATGAATCGGCCATCCAACTTCAAACCGACGATACAGATGCCGACCTGACGAACCTGGAAGCGCTGGTGGATGGTTCCCCGATCATCAACCTGGTGAATTATCTTCTGATCCAGGCGATTCGATCCGGGGCCAGCGATATCCATATTGAACCTAGCCGAAAATATTCCATTGTGCGGTTTCGGGTCGACGGCCAGTTGCACGAGGCTCTGCGGCCACGGCGTGACATGCACCCGGCCATCGTCTCCCGGATCAAAGTCATGAGCAAGATGGATATTGCCGAGCACAATCGCCCGCAGGATGGCCGCTTTCAGGTGATGGTCGAGGGCCGGGAGATTGACTTCCGAATCTCGTCCTTGCCAACGGTACTCGGCGAAAAAGTCGTCTTGCGTATACTCGACCGCGATAAACTGACTTTCAATCTCGATATGCTCGGCCTTCCAGCCAGAATGCTGGTGCAACTCAAAGAACTCCTGGCTAAACCCTATGGATTACTGCTTGTCACCGGCCCAACGGGGAGTGGCAAAACAACGACCCTCTATTCCGCGCTGGAACTCGTCAAATCGGTCCATCACAACGTCGTGACCGTCGAGGACCCCGTCGAATATCAAGTCGAACTTGTGAACCAGGTCCAGGTTGACGAAGGACGCAATGTTCTGTTCAGCGATGTCTTGCGATCGATCCTCCGCCAAGATCCAGACATCATCATGATCGGGGAAATCCGGGATGGCGATACAGCCCAGATCGCCATCCAGGCAGCGCTCACCGGGCACCTCGTTTTAAGTACCTTGCACACCAACGATAGCGCCGGGGCCGTGAATCGGCTCGTGGATATGGGCGTCGAGTCGTATAAGGTCGCCGCGGCGCTCATCGGCGTGGTTGCCCAGCGTCTGGTTCGAACCATCTGCCCCCATTGCAGTTCCATCTCCTACCCCACTGCCGAGTTGCTTGAAATGATCCATTTCAAGGGTGATCGGCGACGAAGTTTCGTTCGAGGCACCGGCTGCCAGCAATGCCACGATACCGGTTTTCGCGGTCGTACCGGTATTTACGAAGTGATGAGTATTGATCGGGAACTCCGTGAAATGATCGCGACCGGCGCAACGATCGACCAAATACGTGACGTTTATAGGGGCAAGGGTGGCGAAACCCTGCTGGAACAAGGAATCCTGCTCGCGGAACAGGAAAAAACAAGCCTGGAAGAAGTGATCCGCGTTGCCTACTTCGAATAAGCCATATTTATAAGGAGATGTGACCTGCTTGGGATTCCAGTTTTTATTTCCATCCAGCACTTCAGGCTCCAGCACCAAGAAATGTGACGAGTACACTTCATGCAGTTCGCCTACACCGCCAAATCGAATACCGGAGATGTGCTCTCGGGTACTATGGACGCCGATGGGATCGAGCAGGTCCGGCGCCTTTTGCGCGACCAGGATCTTTTCCCGATGTTGGTGACGAAACACACCTTCACGCGGGATCTCTTTTCGCGCCAGCGCCACCGACCACGATCCCGTGTCAAGCCGCGTGAATTGCTCAGCCTGACCACCCAACTGGCGATCATGACCCGTTCTGGAATCGATCTGGCCGGGGCGCTCCGGACATTAACAAACCAATGCAAAACGAAAGTTCTCCAGGGGACGCTCCTGGAAATTCACAACGATGTGACGGGTGGCAAGGCCGTTTCGGAGGCGATGAGAAAACAGACCCATATCTTTGGGGACGCCTATGTCGCAAGTGTTGCCGCAGGGGAGGCGTCCGGCCAGTTGCCCGAGGTGCTCAACCGCCTTGCCCAGTTGCAGCGAACCGATATCCGTAATCGGGCCGCGTTGAAAACACTCCTGGCTTATCCCGTTTTACTCGCAACAATTTCATCCCTGGTTATTGTTGGTCTGGTCTGTTTCGTCTTGCCCCAATTCGCTCAAATCTTCCTGCAATTTGATGTCGAATTGCCAAAGATGACACAAATACTGCTCGCGATATCGAATGAATTCCGCACCCGAACCTGGCTTTGGGTACCACTTATTGTCGGCGCTATCACACTTTTGTTTCTCTCGCGACGCACCGTCGCGGGGAAACGGTTCTGGGACCGATTCCTACTCCAGACAACCGTTGTCCGAGATGTGACTCGATCCGTTCTGATCGGGCGGACATTCCGCCTATTGGGGTTAATGATTCAAAGTGGTGTCCCACTTCTCGAAGGATTACGATTGACTCGTGCATCAATCCGTAATTCACTCTATCGAGACCTGTTCGCCAACCTCGAGCAAGATATTCTGAACGGACGCGGACTCGCGACATCCATGCTTCATGCGGGCTTCATTCCTCCCGCGGCTACGGAAATGATCCTGACCGCGGAGAAAACAGGAACCCTCGGCATGGTCACCGAATTAATGGGCGATTATTACGAGGAAGAAGGGGAAGCGAAACTCAAGGAATTGGCGACCATCATCGAACCACTCATCATCGTCGCCATGGGAATTGTCGTCGCCGCCGTCGTGATGTCCGTGATGCTTCCGATGTTCGAGATCGCATCTTTCGCAAAATGAATACTTTGCATGAAGAAAATTGAGGAGGCAAACCATGCAGAAACGAGCACAGGGAATCATCCCGCAGAAACAATATGCAACCAGATGGTATCGACGGATTGCCATGCATGTCGCGCTCGTGCTGGCCGGGGCTTGGATCGGTTCCCTCGTCGGAATCCCCTCCATGGCAGATGCCGAGGTTCGCAAGGGAAACGAGCCGGTGGCATTCAAAAGTGGTGGGGAGCGATCGGAAGCCGTTCTCCGCGATATTGTTGTTATCCTGAACCGGATGGACGGGCGCATGGCAAAAATTGAAGAGATCCTGGTGCAAGCGGCAAACGCCCATCCCTAAGAGAGAGGAAGGATCCGTGTTCGGAAAGCCAAGGAAAGGCTGGATCGGGGTCGATATCGGGAGCTACGCGGTTAAGATCGCGCAGGTTGTCTGCGATCGTGACGGATTTCATGTCAAACACGCGGCCGTCATTCCCCGCATTCGGCCCTGGCCCATCGACCAGATGGGTACCCAGAGCCCCCCATTGGATTCCCATGCCGAAGTGCATGGCGCCTATCAGTGCGCCGCACCATGGACAGGCAGTCTGGCCGCTTGCGCACTGCCCATGCACATCTACGACTTTCGAGGGATGCATCTCCCGTCAAGTTCCCACTCGGAACGGAGGATGATGATCAGCAACGAATTTGCGGAAACCTGGAATACCTTGGAAGCTGGTTATGAATTCGACTATTGGGATACTCAAATCCCTGGTGTCAAGTTCCGCAAAGACGAACCCAACATCAGTATTCTGGCCCTTTCCAAAGCTTGGGCACGACAAGCCGATCGAGATATGGCTCGCGCGGGTCTTCGATGCGCGTTGATCGACGGCCCACCGCTGGCAACGGCCCGAACCATTGGTACGATCGCACCAAAGCACGGCGCGGAACCAGTCGCCGTGCTCGACTGGGGATTTATGAATACAACCTTCAGCATCGTCTTTGGAAGCCGGCCGGTGTTCATTCGCCGGATTCGAGGATGTGGGCTTGGACTTGTCACGCAGGCGATTCAAACAACGCTGGGTGTCACGCTCGACCAGTCCCAGCATCTACTGCAAACCGTGGGTTTCCCGGATCCGCATTCCAATTCCGCGCCGGCAGATCCCAAGCAGAATCCGCCTCCCAATATCGAACCAGCGCCAACGATCCAGGATCCATTGGCTGATCCCGATCCGGATCACGCCCTGCTAGCGCGGGCCCTGGCCGAGGCGGCGGTTGAGCCACTTCACCAGCTTGCCGATCAGATCAATCGCACATTGGCTTACTTTCAGGCCCAGCGACGAGCGCTCATCCCATCCAAACTGTGGATCTCCGGAGGTGGTGGGGGCATTCGAAACCTAGATACCTACTTGGGCCACGATATTCCCATTCCGATCGAAACATGGCGACTTCCGAATGCGCCGATCCACCAAGACAACCGCCATCCGATCGCTCCCGCCCTGCTGGCTGGGGCCATTGGATTATCGCTCCTGGCACTGGCCAGCTAAGAACAAGGACCCACTCAAAATTCCAGATGAATCACCGGCGTTCCGATCATGAAATCCCACATCAATCTACTCCCCCAAGAAAACCGCCGCCGCTTGATGCTTCGCCTCCGGGTGAAGCAATGGCTCTTGATATTGTGTGCTGTCTTCGCGACTGGCACCGCATACGCATGGGCAGGTTACCGCGAGCATCTGGCCATCCAGAAGAATCTGGATATCCATCATCGAACCTACAAACCGATCACCATGCTGAAACAGGAACTCAATACGATGAAAGAAAAGGCGGCCATTTTGGACCAGCGGGAGGCCCTGGCCACTTTCTTGGTGGACCGACACCCGGCACTTACCCTGCTGGCTCAAGTGGCACAATCCGCCAGCCAATGTCGCGGGCGGCTCCAAATCAACGAACTGAAACTAGGGAAACCTGGCGAAAAAGGCCTGGAGCGACCCCTCGAATCATCCAACGAAACACATGTGGTCTTGATCAAGGGAACCGCACTCGACATTCCCACCGTGACTCGATTCGTGGACGCATTGCGAGGCGCGAATCTATTCACCCAGGTCGACATGAAACCAACGATGGAAACCACAATCAGTAATCAGCCAGTGTACAACTATCACGTGGCATGCGCTTACCAGTAGAGATCCATGAACCATTCCGTATTCGATCCCGAGACAAATCGCTTCGGCCTGCTCCTGCATGGCGTGGGCGCGACCGTAATTATCCTGGCAGTGCTGATGACATATATGATGGTCTATGCGCCCATGGTTGAAAGAACGGATGATACACGCAAAGAAATCCAGCGCCTGCAAACTGCCCTGCAAGATGCCCCAAACATCCGAAGGGAACATCAACAGCTCAAAACACGACTCGCCGACATTTCAGAGCGGATCAAGCAACTCCACTTGAATGTCCCCGAAGATGCCATGGTATCCCAGTTTGTTTCTCAAGTGACCGAAGCGGCAACAGACGAAGGAGTAACCATCTCGGATATTGACACAGGCAAACCGGTGTCGCGGGAAGCTTACTCGGAACGTGAAATCGAATTCACCGGGACTGCCCGCTATGCCAGCTTTTGTCATCTTGTTGATCGTATCCGGCAACTTCCTCGGCTTTCGAAAGTCACTGGCCTCCATATTCAAACTGAAGCCTACGGGCAAGAAGTGCATCCGGTAAGCCTGCGAACGACAATCTATTTTGATATCCGTGTCGCGCCATCCGGACAGGACAAGGAACGGCATGATGGTTGACCGATCGACAGCCAATCCCTATGGTGCCACACCTGGCAGGCTCGCCCTGATTGGCGTGCTGGCCGTGGTGTTGGTATCGGCTGTCTATTGGAATATCCTCCGAGAACAACCCTCCCAAACTGTTCCGAAATCAGCCAAGGACCATGTTGCATCCAAGGATTCCAGCATCCGCGCGGGCGCCCCGGCAATCAGACGAGGCACGGCACGCGCAAAACCGGCTACCAATCCGCAGGTGCGCATTCGCACGAAATCCTGGCCGGAAGTCGAGTTGGCCAACGTGGTCGCCTACGATCCGTTTGCGGTCCCGGAGACTTTCCCACAGCCGGAAGCAATCGCTCCAGAGGAGCAACACGCGGCCGTTTCACGCGATGCAAATCAAAGGGAACTAGCTGTTAAACGCCAAGCCGCCATCGCGGCCCAGGCCGCGGCCATTGAATCGATTCGATCCAAGGGTGTTCAAGCCATCCTCCGAAGTGATGATAACTTCATCGCGATTGTCAATGGACGCGAAATCCGGATCGGCGATGTCATCGAAGGTTTTACTGTCGTGCATATCAGCACCGAAGGAATCAGACTACAAGGGAGAAACGAATGAGGTATCGACAACTGATCAATCGCCTCATCCCATTCCGTGGCCGGCTACGGCTAAATGGATGGAATCGTCCAGTCCGCTGGACATGGGTCGGTCCGTGCATGGCCGTGTTCGCCCTCCCGCTGCTTGTAGAATTGGAATTCGCAGCCGGGCAAAGCCTGCTCGAATCTTTCTTCAACGGACTCCGTCCCGGAACCAAACAAACGACCACCGCATCCGATCCATCCCAACCATCACGCCACGCAATTCCAAACGCGGACAATGCAGCTTTCAATCCAAAAACTACTCCCCTGGAACGGATCGTTCTGCCAATGCCCCCTGGGGATGTGAAAGAGCAAATCCCATCCAACACCACCCTGCCTGGCCAGATCAGGATCCCGGTCCAGCCCGAAACCGATCGTCATCTCCCCCCGCCCCAGGACACGCAAGAAGAATTGCCTGCTTTACCCGAGTCGATTGAAATCCCTTTGACTGAAATTGGAACACCCGGGGAAGTCAAAATCCAACGGGAAAAAAACGGCCTCATCTCGCTGGTCGTCCGCGATGCCTCACTGAGCCGGGTCCTATCGCTGTTCGCACAGTCCTTGGGCTTGAATATCATCGCCGCAAACGACATCGATGCCGTCGTTTCCATCACGCTCCATGAAGTGCCCGTCGATCAGGCGCTGTCCGCCATTCTTTCGGTCGCCAATTATACCTGGGTGGTTCGAAACGACATTATTTATGTCACCAGCATCGCCGATGCATCCAAACTCCCCGCCGGTGTCCAGGATCGGCAAATTCAAGTCTTCCCGCTCGACTACGCATCGGGGAAAGAGATATCCAGTGCGATCCAAGCATTTCTATCACCGGTAGGTCAAGTATTCCACACCGAATGTGACGAAATGGACAACCGCAAGACCCAGGAAGCCATCGTTGTGGAAGACCTTCCGCAAAACTTGATGCGAGTTGCTTCGCTCATTCACCAGATCGACCAGCCACCGCGCCAGGTTCAAATTGAAGCTCATATCCTTCAAGTCGATTTGAAAGACAATCGCAACCATGGCGTCAACTTCGAACATCTGTTCAACGTCATGGGGAACAGCGTCTCCCTCAGTACGATCGGATTCGCAAATCCTTCGGCAACTCAGGCATTTTTTGCCTCGATTGAGGGCGGCAATCTGATCAGCCTGATTGAAATCCTGAAAACAACGACCAACGCCAAGACACTTGCATCGCCGAAACTGACGGTCCTCAACTCGCAGATGGCCCATATCCACGTTGGCGAACAGCTCGGCTACCGCGTGACAACAACGACCGATACAAGCACGCTCGAAAGTGTCGATTTTCTCGATGTCGGCGTTGTTCTCACGATCACGCCTCGCATCAGCCGAGATAACCGGGTCCTCCTTTCCGTCAAACCGGAAGTTTCAAGTGGCCAGATCAGTCCGGTCACCGGTGTCCCCGAAGAGGAAACAACGGAACTTGAAACGAGCGTGATGCTCGAGGACGGCTATGGCATGGTAATCGGCGGATTGATTCAGGAAACGGACTCCGTCATCCAAAACAAAATTCCCTATTTGGGAGACTTGTGGATGGTGGGGCGGCTGTTCCAGAAGCAGCAGGTCATCAAGGACCGTGCGGAGATCATCGTTGTCCTGATCCCTCGGGTCTTGCCGATGTGCGGCGCGGACGCAAGCTACGAGCAGGGTGAAATCGCCCGTGCGGGCACGGAACTTTTCGAAGGGCCACTCCTCCGAAAGGCCAGACCCTGGCAGCCGAAATTACCAGACGCCTTGGAAAATCCGCGGAAACTTTCGCTCCCACCCGTCGGGAGCCGCTATCCCTATCCGGCCTATTATGTCGAAAATGCGGCGACGCCACAGCCCCAAATGGATTACCAAATTCCACCCCATCCGGGACCCCCATTCCGGGATTCGGATTCCTGGTACGGATACCCATGCCAAGTTGATCCGGACGGCAATGGATCCTATTCCGTCCAGCGAACCGGCGCTACCGCCCCAAATCCTAAAAATGGGACAACTGGATCGGCACCCATGCAATCGGCAGCCACTGAGGAAATGCGCATCTCCCGTTTGCCTCCCGTTGATTCCGCGCGGGAGTAGACTTGCATAGGATCACCGCACTACGATTGAATTGGGATATTGGCTATGAACCACCGTCTACCGGTTCCGAAAGAACTCGAACACCTGATTGAAAAACGGGAACAGGAGGAGGACCGCCGGCAGGAAGACCGCCGGGCCAGGGAAGAATCCGACCGCCGAACCCTGGATCTCGGGCCGATCGGGGCGATTGAATCGGCCCAATCGCTCGACGATGTTCCAACCGATGACCGCCGAACCCGGCAGAATCAACGAATCAACACCCGGCGCCAACGTCATCGACGCAGCAAGGACCGTGAGTCCTAGAGTCTTACCGGATGCTATGATGAGGTAGCATTGCGGGTCTCGGAGAGACCCGCCACCACTTGGTTGCGGCCTTCGGCCGCATTAGGATTTGGAAGGCTCTCCTTGACTCCTGCTCAACGAGGAATATCTTTAGCGGCATGGATTTCACGAACGGCAAACGTGAGCCTGGAGATGTCTGTGGCTGCCCAGCCCAGCGAAGTTGGCTTCTGCCGTTGGCCCTGCTCGTGGTCCTCGCGTGTGTGCTGATTGTCCGGTATTTTCTCACGAACGCACTTCCGGCGAACGATGTCCAGGTAGACTCGCAGCGAAGAGAGCCGCCGGGCATGAACAACGCCTCGGCACCGGCCCAATTCCCCGCCAATCCGCCCGACGGCAAAACCGTTTCACTCGAGATCGATTTCGGCAACGGCGCCACTCGGAAATTCCATACATTACCATGGCATGACGGAATGACCGTCATGGATCTCATGGAATCCGCGGCCGCGTATCGACCCGGTCTGCGGTTTTCCTCGCGAGGAGCAGGCGAATCGGCTTATTTGACCGCCATTGATGGGATCACCAATGAAAACCATGGCGGGCGAAACTGGATTTTTTACTTGCGGGATACTCCAAGTCCGCAGGGCATGGGCCGCCAGCGCCTCGAACCGGGAGACGCCATCTTGTGGAAGTATGAGCCATACGAGTAGAATGGCCGGATTGAGATTCCATCGGTCCCGAGGGTCTCTGAAACGCCAAAGGATTTCGATCGCCAGATATTTCCCTCATCATCGGAGACTTACCGTGAAACATTCCGTCCTTCATGATATGGCCGTTTTTATTTTGCTCCTTGCCATTGGCATCTTCGGCCGATGGGGTCAGCCTGCGTGGGCATTTACTCCGATTGCCGCGGTGGCGATCTTCAGCGGTTTCTATTTCGGCTTCCGATTTGTTTCCGTGCTCGTCCCATTGGCGATTCTGGGGATTAGCGATTTCATGTTACCCGCTTACGGCAGCCGCGGCGTGATGTTCGTTCTCTACGTGGCGATGACCGCACCCGTTGCTTTGGGCTGGTACCTCCGACGGCCTGCCCGTGGTCTTGCCCGGATTGCCTGTTGGTCGATGGTTGGCCTCATGCCGGCTATCCTGTTTTATCTGACCACGAACTGGGCTGTCTGGTTCTTCCAAGGCGCGGCGTTGGGATATGCACCATCGCTGGAAGGTCTTCTGGCCTGTTATGCCATGGCGATCCCATTTTTCCGGATGATGCTTGCTGGCGATATTGTCTATCTCGGCGTGCTTTTTGGTGCCTATGCGGTTGCCGCTCGGTTCGCACCAAGCCGGCTCCGTCCAGTCCCCGTGCGGATTCCAAACAAGTCGTCAGAGTGACAAATCTGGCTCGGCTTCCTCTGCTTTGCTTGCGTCCTCAGGGGGGGCGATTTGAAGGACAAGATCCCCGATTTGAGGTGCTGCGTCTCTCAGGGCAACGGCCAATTGAAGATCGATCCCGTCGGCCTGTCCGGCAAGTTTCTTGAGCTGGAGCAGCGATTCCTTCAATGGCACAACCTGTTTCTTGACCGGCTCTTGCAGGATTGCATCAATGGCATCGAAGGCATCCAGGACGCAGTTCAAGCGATATAACGTGCGTTGGCGTGGAAACTTGATCACATCTTCACCATACCCCATGGACCCTCCGCCCATCTCCGACAATTGCCCTTCCGAGAACTTCTTCCCATATTCGGCCTCCGCATCGGCAATCTCTTTCGCTAGGGTGGCAAGGACTCTCGCGGTTGCCACGGCATCGACTCCGCAACCTTCCGTATATTGAGGCTTCAATCCGCTAAGCGACTTCGCGGCCCAACACCGGGAATCGATCGATCGATCACCCGGTTCAACCAGTTTCTGGATCATGGTATGCACCGATTGATTCTCACCGATTTGGCCCAACTCGCCGAGCACCTCCGCCGCGACGGACCGGAGCCATTCAAAACCTTCGACACTGCAGTTTTCCGGTCGTGTCTGGTTTCCGATCGCCAGTCCGGCGTCGATCAATTTCTGGGCGCGTTCCGGGGTGAAACCTTTTTTATATCGGGCATGCCGTTGGAGCCCCCGCAAGGCAGAATTTTTGAGATAAATTGGCACCTGGTCGTTATCGGCGGCGAGCAGGGATAGGAGAAAATCGGCCGCCGCCGGGAGTGGTACCGGTGGGGCCCCATCGGCCCGGCTATCACCAAGATTCTCGTCCATATCACCAATGAGCAGCACTCCAATGTTGCGAACGGCTGGATGGTAGGTATCCGTGATGATCGGTTGCCACCATTGGCAGGTTAAATTCGTCAAGTGCTGGAAGATTTCCGGATATTTCGCACTTCTCAAATCACGCAGGAAATCCGTGCGTTTCTTCCCCAAATCGGCTAATCCCTCGGGTGACGTGGGGGTCATCGAGGGGAAGATATAGTCGGTAAAGTAACTGTCGAATTTCTGGCGCTCTTCTTCGTTTTGGAATGTGTCGGGAGAACG
>JAFGFZ010000193.1 GCA_016930815.1 Pirellulales bacterium
AAAGGACCTAAAGGACCAAAAGGACCAAAGATACTCTTGAAATGACATATACAATCGTGCGCACCGTGCGCGCATGTTAAACGCTAAGACTCTAACATGGCGCTAGCGGGGTGGTGGCAGTTCGTCTGGATCGGGTGGTGCCAGGGATTCCGGCGGGTTGGCTGGCGTTGGCTCTTCCGGTTTTTTATCAGCGTACTTTTTTTTACCGAAGCCGAGACTGGGGAGTTTGAGGCTCGGCAATGCCGGTTTGTCGGTGGCCGATTCCTTGTTTTGCACATCCAGTTCGATATGGGCCGACAGGGCATCCCCGGTCAGATTGAGTTCGCCGGTGATGCCACGGAACCATGTGAGCAGTGGAAAGGTATAGTCGTCCGGCACTTGCATGAATGTGAACTGATTTTCGGGCGGTAGAGCATCAGAGACCCAAACGGGCATACCTCCTGGATATTCGATTGGCTGGTAGGTCCCGCCGAGCGGGCATTGCAATGTCCCCCCAAGGATTTCTTCGGCGACTGCCTTGCATTCGGCAGGCGCTACATGGAGCTGTCGGGTCAGAGAGTTCATGAACCGGCTGCCGCTGGCGGATGCCTTCCGGGCCTGCTGATATCCGAAGGCATGGACCAATCCAGCCAGATCCTTGCCGGTCAGATCTTCGATCCGGAGGCGGATTTGGGCGGGGCGTTCCCGTTCGATCATGGCAAGATGCGGCGTGACTTCTTCGAGGACGTCTCGTTTGAATGAAAAGACGAACCAGTCATCGAAACGGCGTTGCCAGTGATCCTTGCCGAGGATGGATTGGGCCGGGGCATACCCGAACTCATCGAAGGGGACCGGACCGGGAACACGGAACAGCGTATCGAATAATCCCGGTCTTGGCCAAGCACCCAGATAGCCGCGGATGGTTTCGAGGGTTGGAATATCCGTTGGGAGCCGGCCCTGGCGGACTTCCAACGGAACATGGGAATCCCGCAGGGCACCGAAGATATGCCATGGTGTTGGAGGCTGGCCTTTCAATGGACTGATGAATCGCCCACTCAATACAACCTCCAAGGAAGCGAGATCACCTGGAATGGGAGCCTTGGCCAGTTGCGTTGGCGGGCCCAGGAAATCGACGAAGAGGCCGTAGGTCGCCTGATGGTAGGGCGTGATGAAGAGTTCGATCGTCATGCGATCCAGATTGGGAGTATCGAGGGGAGTGCGTTGGATGGCGGCCATGATGGGATCGATTCGTTTCCATTCGTTTTGGTAAACCGC
Source organism: Pirellulales bacterium (assembly GCA_016930815.1). Taxonomy (GTDB): domain Bacteria; phylum Planctomycetota; class Planctomycetia; order Pirellulales; family Lacipirellulaceae; genus JAFGFZ01. Next base: position 1,255 of record JAFGFZ010000193.1, read on the forward strand.
CCCAAACCGTTCGTACGCGGCCGCCTCGCGAGCCGTGACGCGTTGCACCGAGATATCCGGGATCGGAACGAAGGTTCCCCTAGCGCCGCGGAGCGAGTCCGTCCATTGCCCTTCCGTTTCGATCAGCCGGCTCCCATCCGGCCGGATACCAAAACCGGGTGGGAGCAATCCGGCAAGGACCAATTCCTCGATTGAATGGGCCGCCAACCCTTCCGCGCAAGCTGCAAGCCTGGCGATGCGAACCATGTCCATTTCTGCCAGAGAACGCATCCGGCGTGTCATCTCCACCCGGTAATGCGGCCCCACCATCTGGCTCATGAAAGCATCCGAAAGATAAGCGAAGATCGTGTCGTTCCGCTCGACCGGCAATACGGTTCGGGCATGGCGAAATTCATCCGATTGGCCGAGCGCACCGGTTCCATGCCCGGTTTCCAAAAACCGCCGGATCAACGTCCGTGAAGTCGTGACAAAATGGAAGTCCCCATCGGCTGCGTAATAGGACCGCATTGTGCCGCCTGGATTCGAAATATAGGAAACTTCATGGCCGTCGATTGAAAATGTCTCCTCCGTGGCGTCCGGATATCGCGACTTGGCCTCCTTGCGTTGCTGCCTGATATCGTTGCCGAGCAGAAGATTGTTTCGCGCCTGGAACAAGATGCCAATGGCCGCGCCCTCGCGAAGGAAAACATCGCTCCCCACAATCGCGATATCGGCGATTACCGTGGGGCCTAGTATTTCGGCAAGAGCCGTCTGTTTCAAACCGAGCTGCTGTTCGATTCGCTCATGGAGATGGTAATTGATCCCTCGAACCGCGATCATGCTCGCCATGTCGCCACCCCACTGATCCATGAAATCGCGGAGCCAAAGATAATTCGAAAAGGTTCCAAACCGGACATAAAGACATTCGTGCGGGACATGCAGCGCAATCGGTTCAATCGAGATATTACCGGGAATGGGCGGGTAGTTGACCGATGGTGGAATCAGTGGCTCAGGTAAGGGGTACTCCGCGGATTCGATCGATTCCCCTCCCGCGCCATTGCCCAGAAGAAGATCTTTTTGGATCGCCGCTCGGATCGACTCCGTTCCGAGCAAGATCCCCAATGCTTCGTTGGCATCATCGTTTTGAAACAAGCCAGGGCTGCTTTTGGGCAACCGCAATCCCAATCGCCGCGCAAGCATCGTGGCCAGGTAGTTTTGAACAACGATTGGATAATCCTTGTCGCGTTCGAGATTCCGCGTGGTCCCCGTCACTTGCTGCCACCATGCATTCAGTTCACGACGATGTTTGCGGGGATGGTCCTCGGGCTGGATCCGAATGGGAATGGCCGTGGGTGCGTAGACGGTCAGGTCGAGTGGATCCCTGCCACGGAACAGAAAATGAATTGTGACCTGTGCCGGTGACTCAATCTCCAAGAATTGACGCAAGATACGCCGAACCGGCGCGTCGGGGATCACCGGATACAAGACTCGGCCATTCGCCTCGATGACGTGGATCCGATCATCTCCAGGTGGAGCAATCAGGGCACCGTGTGGTACGTCCACGGTGACGTGACCCACTCCAAACGGCTGGCCAAAATAGGCCTCAACCGTTGTCCGGGCCGTGGCGTTCTCAACTTGGAAAACCAACAATAGGATTGGTATTATCGACAGGATCGTGTGCGGTTTCATGGTCATGATGTGCTCATATTCAAAGCTGTTATTGATAGGATCCTTCAGCTGAGCTTCCGGATTAAATAGTACAGTAGGTCAGGTCATTTTTCATATCCCATGCTGGCATGAAATGTCATCTTCATGCCGCTATCCTAGAGGACATTTCAATACCTGTTTTTGGGAGGGCGAAGCTCCTGCTGAGCCTTTATTTTTCCGATGTTTCGGCTCGGCGGGAGTCTCGCCCTCCCGGTTTTGAAATGCTTTCCATCATTCATACCCCAAATCAGTGATCTCCGCTTCCTCCAGCCCGTGATAATGGGCCAATTCGTGCAGGATGGTAATCCGGATTTGCCGAATTAGTTCCGGTTCGGTCAATGCACCCAACTCGTTTTCGGCAGCTCGCAGGATCCCTTCACGATAAATGGTCACGACATCGGGCATTCTTGATGGGTGATCGACACTCCGATTTGTCAGGGGGACACCGGTGTAAAGACCGCAGAGAGATCCGCGATCCGACACGTTCAGTTGCCGCATGATCTCGGGGGACGGGAAATCCTCGACGTGCAGCGGGACCTCATCGAACAATCGGGTGATCCGCTCAGGAAGGCTCGCAAGGACGTGTTCGAGCCGCAAATCAAAAAAATCACGGAGTTTGGCATGCACGGATCTGGTTCTAGGCGGGAGGCGGGAGGCGCGAGGATGGGAGCAACAAGGTGCAAAATGCGATGTTGGAGGATGGATCGATGGATTTCCAAGGATCCATTTGGGGTGACCAGGTCTTTTCCTTCCAAGGGAAACTCAATTTTAGCGAATGGATCGGTAGAAGCAAACTTGGTAGCCACGGATCGGTCAAGGACGTGTCCGCCTCTTTCTTGATAGCGGCACACTTGCAAGCAAGTGTATCTGTGCGAAAATCAAAACATGCTGATTCCCCGTTACTCCATTCGCACGATTTTTTGGATCATGGCCGGCCTCGCGGTCGTCTTCTTGCTGGTCGGAATGGGGATACGCGGTCATCTTTGGGCTGGTGCGATTGCAGTTGGTATCGGGAATCTTGTCATGGTTGCGCTCTCGCACGCTGCCCTTTTCTGGCTCTGCTGGGTTTTCGCAGGCAGAAAACCCCAGCGGAAATCATTAGAGTACTCCATGCTCGGGAACGATCCACAATTCAATTCCACGTGGTCTTCCCCCTCCCCTTACCCTCTTCCCTTGGGTGAGAGAAGACGAGGAGAAGATCTGTTTGAGCCATCCCGAACGCCTTCCGGCCAAGATCCACCCGCCCCAGTGCCCCCCAAGTCGTCGGCGGATAGCACCGAAAGACCGGCTGGAGGGAACGAGCCATGAACCTGTGGATCCGGAGTCTTGCCGGTCTAGTATTCTGTGCTGGCATATGCTCCAGCATGATCACCCAACCGCTGGCGGCCAGCAGTGGTAGTGTCACCACACTGCCGGCACCCACATCTCCCAAATCACCCAATGGCTTGACCATTGCAGTGGACAGCCGCTGGGTGGATGGGTACGGCTACCGCCCGATACGTGTCACGATCGCAGCCGCGAAACCAGCGGTTGAGAATCGGACGATTACCATGCGGCTCAAAGCCGGAAGCTGGCGCGAAAAACCATTCATTTCGGTCGATCAAGACATCGAATTGCCCGCCGGCGCGACGGCTGCATCCGCGATCATTGCCGTGCCAAGGGACCAGCCTTGGGACATGCTCTGGTGGGATTTGCTCGTCGACGGCCTGTTCGATTCAACTTTATCGCTTGACCATTTTCAAAACAGAACGCTGCAGCAAATCAACCGCCTGTGGCAAAACGAGGGGCGGCCGCTGATCCTGTTCGTCGGGAAAACTCCACTTGGCACGACACCTGCATTGCCCATCTCCGTGAATCTCCCAGCCGCAGAGACGTTGCCACCAGGTTCGTTCTCCATCGGAGAAAATAGCGTCACGGTCGATGGGAGAACGATTACTATCGACAATATGTATAATTCTGGCGCAGGCCTGAATATGGCCATGTGCTCTCCTGTGGAACTGCCAACCCGTTGGATCGATTACACGGCCCTCGATGCGGTCGCCATCTCGGTCGACGATTTAATCCGCTTAAAAAAAGACCAATTCCCTTCATTGGCTGCGATCCTGGATTGGACACGTACGGGCGGGACTCTGTGGATCTACGGTTCCGGGGATGAGCAACAGAATTTCAAGGCGTTGGAATCGGCACTCGGGTTGGAATCCGGTCGAGGAAACGGCATGGCCGGCGGCGGGCACAATCAGAGCTGGCGGAAATTGCAATCGACACGGTCCCTGGAAAATCCTGCGCCCTATCCCGGCATGATGACAGATGATGCAACT
>JAFGFZ010000194.1 GCA_016930815.1 Pirellulales bacterium
CAACGGAGGCAGCGGAGAATGAACGCTCTGTTTGCTCGGTCTGGTTTGTTGACTCGCACTGTTGTGCCAATGATCGATTGGGAGGAATCAATCAAGTCGCATCACCGCGACCGTTGGTTGTTCGGAATCACTCCGTTGCCTGTTCAAAATGGACAGCTACGTCTCGGAGAGACCCGCCTACGACGCTTCGGAATCAACCGAGGCTGTCCCACCGGATCGGAGTGCGTTTCAGGGCATAGCCGGTCTCGCGCATATAGTCGCCATAAACAAGCATCCAGTGGAAGCCGGGCATACGTTCGGCGACCATATCGTCCGAAACGGAATACTTCACATCGATTTGCGTACGGCAGATGGGGAAGAGCGGATGGTCCACAATTTCACCTGATAGCCCCATCCAACGTTCGGCCTTGAAGTCCGGCGCAATCATGGTCACTTTCTGGCCTTTGTGCATATCCACCTTGGGTGCGGCCCCATAATCCGACTCAAAATGGGTCATGATGCGTGCTGGCTCCAGGTTTTTTCCGTCCATTTTTCGAGGGCCCGTGCAGTGAGCCAACGTGATGATGCCCTGGTGGGGATACGTCGGATCTTGGAGGAATGGCGGATTCCCGGAGATATTGGCTAACAGAATTCCTGAAGGAATCACAACGAAGTCCGATTCACAGAAAGCGAGGTAGCCATCGTCATTGAGGGTGCTCAATGGCAAGCATGCCGTTGTGTTGGAGATGGGCATGATGGTTCCCATGCAGCCATTGATGGTAATTGCCCGGCAGTCTGCCTTGGCCATGAGGGCTCGAAATACTTTTTCCAGCACGAAGGCGTTATCGACGAATTCGCGCGTGGTTTCCAACTTCGTTCCAGGGATTTTCAAGTAAGCATCCGCGCGCTCGCGGGCCATGGAAACGGCTTGCTCGTCCTGGAACGCCTCTTGAAGGAGTTGGCCCAATTCCGGGTAGGTAATTGTCCGGATATCGAACTTCCACCGCTTTTGGACAAGGGCCGGAACCACGCCCGCCGGTTGCGCCCATGCGTCCGGCCCGCCAACCGCCAGGATCCGGGTTCCCATGGTATTCTTCAGGCCGCACAGTGCCCGGAGGCGCCACGTGATCTCATCTTGATCATCCACGACCACGTCCTCGTAATCGATCCCTTCGATTTTCAATTCGTCCGTGTGCTGGCGCAGGTATCGAGGGCTGATGATTTCATACCAAAGGTAAACCGGCCCCGAACGATAGCGGACAAAGATGACGACATCCTTGCCCATTTTGCCTATCGCACCGATCGTATCTCCGCCACCTCCCGCGGCATACAGAAGGATCGTATCGGCACGCTCTATGGTATCGACAGCTGCAAGTTCTTTCGGAGAACGAACGGAGGCGAGGGGGAGTATCTCGACTGGGAAATCGGCTGATTTCTTGAGTGTCTCCAATTCGCCATGGATCTGCTTTATTTCCTGATCGACGTCATCTTGTGTTTGGATCCCACCCCAAGAACGCCAGCTTCTCTGGTGTGCTCTTTGGGGGATTTCGTAAGTCAGGATTGGCTGAACAACCAAAGGTTTTCTTTGATTGGGGCTTTCGAGTTCCGCCTCTGCTGCCGAAACCGCTTTCCAAGTAAGCCCTGTCAGAGCGATACCCCCAATGGCTGTTGCCCCGACATTTCCCATGAACGTCCTCCGTGAGACTGCATTCCCACTTGAACTGACATTTTCGCAACACGGGCAGCAATGGGGGCGATAGCTGGGAGCTCGATGATCATTGCGATTGGACATGACTGGTCTCCTTGGAAACAGTGCCTCTTGAAAACAATACCCCCTCGCTCAGAATTCTACTCGAAAAAAAATGATAGGGTAAGCTTCGACTTGGAAGGCCCCCCTGTTATCGCAGTGACACTGTCACTGAGCGTCCACTCGATACAAATTCTAACTTATCCTCGCGGGCAAGCCATCCGATGGCGGCCAGCACCAGGTCCGAGGGGGCTTGGACTTCTTTCTTGAGTGCCGCAAGACTCAGCCCGCCCTCTTCTTCCAGCTTGAGCCAGATAATACCAGCTGTCTTGCCAATTTGGTCGTTCGACCAGGTCTGTTTTGAGGTCGGGGTATCCGACGCGGGAACCTGCTGGGCAACGGGCTTGTCGGTAATCAAAGATTTCTGCGCAGTGACCTTGGATGGCAAGGACCGCTCCGAGCTGACAGCGGACTTGTGCCCATTCGATGAGTCGGTTTTCTTCTTTGTCATGATGTGTTACTCCTGAACCCGCCGAGATGGATGTGGATGCCAATTCCAACCTGACTGAAGATAATAGCCGATTGTCGGCCAATCGCCAACAGGGCGTGGCGTAGTATTTGCATGACAATCCATGCCAGCCCTCGCTCCGCGAAAGCAGGTCTTTCAACGATCCAAAAGCGACTTTCCTGGAATTAGATATTTTACAGCATCTTACCGAGATAATACATCTCTTTATAATATGGCCTGCTTGGGCCCGATGCGGGTCCTAACGCGGCCCGAGGCCGCAACCAAATCCGAAATACGAAGCACCTAACGAGGTTTTCAAAGGATCCGCCGCCAACAATGCAATCCATCTCCAACCGATACTTCCTCGAATTTGAAGGAGCTACCTTCGTCATCCAGGCAGAGGCCGAAGCAGTCGAGAACGAGGCAACCTTGCTTGCCATTCTGCGCGGCGCGGGCAAGCTGATTCAACATGGGATTCGGGCCCTCTTCGTCTTCGGGAAGGGAACTCGATTTGAAAAAGAGCTGCGAACGACCTGGGGAGCTCAACTTCATTCGGAAACCAACCGCCTGGTCATTCCCGAGGCTGCACTGGATCGTATCCGGCAAGAACGGTTGGCCATCGCCCAGACGATCGACGCGATATGCCGAGCGAACCACCTTTCTTCGAGTCTGCTTCCGGAATCGATCATCCGTGTCGAACGCCGGATCGGACATGGGAGCACGGGAGTTGTCACGAAGATTGATGTGAAAGCCATCCAGTCGATTCTGGAACGACAGCAACTCGCCGTCATTGGCTTTGGAGGTGAAAACGAACGTCGCCATTTCCTCCATGTCCCTTCCGTCTCACTTGCCGCCGATCTGGCTGTCGAACTGGAAGCTCAGAAACTCCTTTTCTTGATGCATGACGATGGCCTTTTTCTACCTGATCAGTCCGGCGGCAGCCGACAACTCAGTTTCGCGGATCTGGAACACCTTCTCTGCCTACTCCAACGGAGAGATCCCAGCGGCGCCTGTGTTGTTCCCGATTCCGTGATTCCGAAAGTCCATGCCTGTATCCGGGCTGTCGCCGGAGGTGTCCGCCAGATCCATCTCGTATCCTACACACGATTGCTCGATGAAATTCTCACCCGGACTGGCGTGGGAACCATGATCGAACGGCGTCAAAGCCACCATGTCGATTATGCCCAAGCTGAGGACCTGGACGAAATCAAACGCCTGCATGCCGAATCGCAACGTTATGTCAGCCCCTATGGAACGCCGTTTGTTAAACCTAAGGATGACTCTGAACTCGCGCAATTGCTTCCACGAACTCTGCTCTTAAAACATCGCGGCATTATTATCGGGAAACTCCATATCACGGAAATTCCTGGAGTTTTAAAGACACCTCAGCTGGGTGGATTTGTGGTCGGAGAAGGCCATCACGATTCCCAACAAGGGCAGCTTTTGTTGACCGAAGCCCTCGCCCGATTGCGGGAACAGGGATGCCGTGGAGCCGTTGCCATCACTGCTTCGCCTCGAGCCCAACGGTTATTCCGTCGAGTGGGTGGGATACAGAATCCAACAATACCCTGGCAAATTCAGCTCTTGGAACAGGCCGTACAGCGCTATGTCCCGGCAGAACGCGGGCAAGTGCAATTGTACGAATTTCAGTGGACCAATACCTCGTGACAACAAAGGTCTCCTGACCGAGCGATGTTGTGGCCGGTCTCCTGACCGAGCGACAGACGTTGTGGCCGGTCTCCTGACCGAGCCACAGGCGCCTATCAAAGATCTTCCCAGTCTTTTGTTAGAGCATCTTCCTCCGAATCATGCATGATCCCATCGCGTCCTATCCGATGTTGCAATATCGGGTTTAATTCTAGGCTGGAGGCCTTTTTCACCGTAGCCTGGTGTAGCACCCCAGGAATTTGGGGACGTTCCCCTCGGTTTGGCCGAAGGCCATATTCACTCCATTGCCTCGTACAGGTGTGAATATGGCCTTCAGCCAAAATGGATCCAAACCAACAGATTCCTAGGGCGTTGCCCTGATTCAATGAAAGAGCAAGGCATTTTAAAAAGGTAGGGTTCTCCTGTTGGTTTTTTAATCACGGCGTAGCAATTGCTCGC
>JAFGFZ010000195.1 GCA_016930815.1 Pirellulales bacterium
ACCTGGCCAATTTTCATGACGAGCCCAAGCCGTTTGAATGGTTGCGGCTCAACAGTGAATGAAAGTTCTTTTCCGCCGGTTGGAGTGGCAAACGGATCGTCCTTAGGAGTTTTACCTCCACGGAGAACAGTGACGTTGATCGCCTCATCCTGCCGGGCGGCTAGAATCTTTGACAGCTCGCGCCAATCATGCACTGGCTGGCCATCGACGGCAACGATCAGGTCATCCCCTTGGAAACAAGTTTCGAGGCCGGATGCGGAACCGGGACGCATGAGAGTGTCCGCGCTTGGGGCAGGTGCCTCGGACGGTTGATCCGTCATCGGCGTACCAGGATAGTCGAGCACTCGTTTGGCATGCCCTGCCGGTGTGAATGGATCCACTGGAAAATCTGTGGCTAGCCGGAGCGATCGCGGGCTGATAATCCCAATACTGGCCAGCCCCTTCCCCTTTTGGCTCTGCCGGGGCTTCAACGTCATCTTGCGAAGTTCCGACTGATCGGGCTCTCGGATCGTTAAATGGATTCCCTTTTCCAAGTCACCGAGAGTGACACCGCCGCGTAACTCGGTGAACGTTGGATACTGCTTGTTATCAAGCTGAATGATTTCATCTCCGACTTGGAGATTCGCTTCCCATGCTGGCGATCCGGGAGCTGTTTCCGAGATGATGCATGGTAGATAGGGCACGCCCACGCCATAAGCGATGACGGCGAAAACAAATGCAATGCAGAGGTTCATCAAGACGCCGGCCGAAATGATGGCCATCCGTTGCGGGACGCTCTTGGCCAGGTAGCTGCGGAGGTGAACCCGGTATGTTTCCCCGTCGGGGCCAATGATTTCTTTGGTTTCCGCTTCGCCGACCGCTTCTGCTTGAGCTCGCTGCATCTCCTCGGAAATTTTCGCGGGATTATCATCCTGACCTAGCATTTTTACGTATCCGCCGAGTGGCAGGATACCGATACCGTATTCCGTTTCGCCCCATTTCTTTCGGATGAGTGCCGAAGGGAATCGGATCGGGCCGATTTTGATCGGCACGTCGAATCCAAGATAAAACTTATCGCAACGGACGCCACAGAGCTTGGCGACGAGGAAGTGGCCCAGTTCATGCACGAAGATCACTGCGCTGAGGCCAATCACAACTGCTGCGATTGCCCAGATCATATTCCACGTGCTTACCGCGAAGATGTACATACCCAATGATCAATCTCCTCGCGAGCCCAGCGATCGATTTGGAACAATTCATCGAGCGTTGGATTCGCATCAAAAGTGTGTGCCAGTAGAACGCTCTGGCAGGCCGGGACGATTTCATGGAAACGGAGCCTCCTGCGCAGAAATGCAGAAACGGCTGCTTCATTTGCCGCGCTCAGAACGGCACCGGTGGTGCCGCCGCGTCGCGCCGCTTCGTACCCCAGTGCCAAGGCTGGAAAACGGTCCCAATCGGCAGGTTCAAAATCGAAAGCCATCCGCGATGTCCAGTCCATTCGTTCAGCCGGCCCGGCATGCCGGTAGGGATAGTTGAGCGCATATTGAATAGGGATCTTCATATCAGGTGGGCTGAGTTGAGCAATCACCGATCCGTCGATGAACTCGACAAACGAATGGACAATGGATTGCGGATGAATGACAACTCGGATTTGCTCAGGTGTTAAATCAAACAGCCAGCGTGCTTCGATGATTTCCAATGCCTTGTTCATCATGGTCGCTGAATCGACTGTGATTTTTTTGCCCATGTTCCATGTGGGATGGACGAGGGCTTCCTCCACGGTAACCGTGGCCAGTTCGTCAAGCAATCGATTGCGAAAGGGGCCGCCACTGGCAGTCAAAACAATCCCCGCGACTTCCTTTTGGCGCCCGCTCGCCATGGCCTGGAAGACCGCGCTATGCTCGCTGTCCACCGGTATGATGGATACCCGGCGTTGCTTGGCGAGGTCCATGATCAAGGGGCCGGCAATGACAAGCGATTCCTTATTGGCCAATGCGATCTGCTTGCCAGCATCAATGGCCGCCCAGGTCGCGGCCAACCCCGCGCTGCCAACAATCGCCGTCAACACAACGTCGACTTCCTCCTCGCGCACGATCCGTTCCAGCCCCCCTTCCCGCCAGACCAACTCGCATTCGTCTGGGATGGTTGACCAGTCGTACGCCTTGGAGGTGTCCGGATTGCTGGCAATCAGCCAGCGTGGATGGAACTTGTGCGACTGGGCCTCCAAGGCCTCCAGCCGGTTATGAGCGGACAAGGCGATGGCCCTCAGTCGACCATTGCTAGCCGCAATAACCGCCAAGGCACTCTGCCCGATACTTCCCGTTGAGCCAAGAACCGCGATGTTCCGAGGTAATTTGTTCATCGCGGGTGGAAATGGGGTTTACAGGAAAAGGGGAAGCGGCCACGACGAATCCAATGGTATCCATGCCAACATCGCGCCATGCGGATCATTATATCTTGGTGGGATCCTAAGGGCTGTACCAATTGTCCCGCTGGGACGTTTGGTAACACACAGGATATAGCACGATCCTCGACCGTGGGGTCCATGCAACAGTGAAAATCACGGATTCGACGGCATTTCGGCCTTAAAAAAGATATTTTAGAAGGGTTTTTGGCAATGGACAAGCCGAATAACCGGACTGGCCAGACGGCGGATTGCCAGGAGGAGGGATCGTCTTCGTTGTCAGTCGATCGCTATGACTCTAGGATGAATAGAGAGCCTATGCCACAGAAGGTCTGGCACGCGCGATTTGTGGTCCCGTGGAAATAGTACCTTTTGTTATCGAGTCAGTGGGTTGCGGCCTGTCCGCCAGAGACCATCCATGAACCAAGAAAAATCCCCTTCCTCCGATCCTACTGGCAAGCCAGGAGACAGGAAACCAGCCCCGCAGCAGAACAGCAATCTTGTCTGGTATATGCTGGGTTTCGGAGTTTTGGTCCTCCTTTTAATCACTGTCTGGGGTGGCGGTAGCGAACAGACGATCAAATGGAGTGATCTGGTCCGATTGATCGAAGCCAGTGATCCGGAGGATTCGAAGGCGACGGGCTATATCGATGTCGAGACGGGCACCGACGAACAGCCGCAAAAGATCCGGATTTCAGACTTGGGAAAAGTGGTCCTTGGCCCGACGGAAGTCACTGCCAAAATATCCCGTGAGATCCATATGCGGCTGAAACAGCCCTCTGGGAGTTCCTCATCCGAGAACATGAAACTTGGCAAGAAGGAAACGGATATCACACTCCGCGTTTCCCGCGATCAGGGAGAACAGCGCCTGTCCGAGATCTTGATGGAAAACAACATTGAGTTTGACATCGCAGCCAGCCCCAGTGCATGGATGGCCTACTTGCCCATTTTCGTATTGACCGGGCTCTTTGTTCTGCTCTTTATCCTCATGATCCGCCGGATGGGCGGAGCCGGATCACCGATGGCTTTTGGTCGAAGCCGGGCCAAACTATTCTCGCAAGAGGATATTGACATTACATTCGACGACGTGGCTGGTATCGATGAAGCCGTTGAAGAACTCCGCGAAGTCGTCGAGTTTCTCAAGACGCCGGAGAAGTTCCAAGCCCTTGGTGGGCGGATCCCGCGGGGTGTGCTCCTCGTGGGTCCTCCCGGCACCGGGAAAACGCTCCTGGCCCGAGCGATTGCTGGTGAAGCAAGTGTTCCGTTCTTCAGCCTGTCTGGGAGCGACTTTGTAGAAATGTTTGTCGGCGTTGGCGCGGCCCGTGTTCGTGACATGTTCCAGCAAGCCGAAAGCCGTTCCCCATGCATCGTCTTTATCGACGAACTGGACGCACTCGGGAAAACGCGTGGCAGCGGGCAGCTTGGCGGCCACGACGAGCGGGAACAGACACTCAACGCATTGCTCGTTGAGATGGATGGATTCGCCACGAATAGCGGTGTGATTGTCATTGGCGCGACGAACCGTCCCGAAACGCTCGACCCGGCCCTGCTCCGGCCAGGCCGGTTCGATCGCCACGTCCTTGTCGACCGGCCCGATGTGGTCGGGCGGAAAAAAATCCTGGATGTCCATATGAAAGAGATCACGGTCGATGCGGATGTGGACGTGAAATCCCTGGCGGCGATCACGAGCGGATTTGTCGGCGCTGATCTTGCCAACATGGTCAACGAAGCCGCCCTGCTGGCCGCGCGGGAGGGCAAAAAGACGGTCACGATGAAAGAATTCAACGAAGCGGTCGAACGGGCCGCGGCCGGGCTCGAAAAGAAAAGCCGCATTATCCAGCAAGATGAAAAACTCCGTGTTGCCTACCATGAAAGCGGACATGCCCTCGTCGCCTATTCGCTCCCCAACACGGATCCGGTCCATAAAGTATCCATTATCCCCCGCGGCCTCGCCGCTCTTGGATACACCATGCAGCGGCCGGAAGATGATCGGTTTCTCATCACGCAGAGCGAACTCGAAAGCCGGCTCCAGGTGCTCCTTGCCGGAACCGTCACCGAGGAACTGATTTTTGACGATATCAGCTCCGGAGCTCAAAACGATCTGGAACGAGCCACCGAAATCGCGCGGAGTATGGTCATGGACTACGGCATGAGCCGCCTCGGCCGAGTGAACTATCGGGAAAGCAACCGAAATCCGTTCCTCGCTCCGAACCGAGATCTCCCCGCGTTTCAACACCACAGCGAACAGACGGCCCGCGAAATCGACGAGGAAATCCAACGGATCATCGATGAAGCACTCCACAAGACCCGGGCCATCCTCCAACAGCGAAAAGAGGCCCTCATTGCTGTCAGCAAGGCCCTGTTGGAACATGAAGTGATCGATGCCACGTTGCTCGCAAAACTTATCGAAGACCATTCCCCGGGCCCCATGATCGCCCCCGGAACTCAAAGCAATCCCAAACGCCCGCCCGGACTATCTCCGATTCCTAAAACAGCGTCGGAAACGCCGGCATCCGACTCGGCCATCATGGGTGGGGAAGGAGACGGAGTCGGATCAATCCAAAAAGGAGATGGAGTCGGATAAACCCCAAAATGTCTGGAACGATTGTGACTTTAACCGACGAGCCCTGGCTATCGACCAGAGCCTTCACATCTTGGTTGAATCGAACCGCAGCATGGATTGAAACGCATGATGACCATGCGGAATATCATGTGAACCTGTTACGCCAGGTTGCCCTCGCATTGGACGATCGGTCGGAATCTTCTCAAGAAGAACGGGACACGTTCGCCCAGAAGTTGGAACGGTACCGGTACCAGCATCTGAACGAGCACAGTGCCATGCTGACGGAGGAAGATCAGGCACTGGTCGACCTCCTGGACCTGACCGCCAACCACCTTGCTGGCCGTCCTCCCCGGCCCGCCCGGGCCCCGCGTCATGCCATTCATGACAAGAACCTTGAAACTCCCACCATCCAAGCCGCGTTCCAACTTCTGGATCCACAGGTTCCACTCGAATCGGTGGTCGCCCAGGCAACCGCCCTCACCCAGGCCAACTTTTCCCGTTGTGGATCTCTTACCGATCCAGGTCCAAATGCGGAATCACCGGCTGTTCGGCCATCGGATGCCGGTACCTCAGGGGCAGCATCGCGGCGTATGTTGGTTTATGCCCCGCTCTATGTTTCCAACGAATGCGTCAACTACTGTACCTATTGTGGATTCCGCTATCCGCGTCACATTGGCCGGGAACATCTGAACGCCGATCAAGTCGCCTCCCAGGCAAACATTTTGCACGAGAGGGGTTTTCGGCATCTGCTTGTGGTCAGCGGGGACTTCCCGGCGAAGAATAAAACTGCCTATTTTGAGGAACTGATCACCCGGCTCGTCGCCATGGGGATTGTTCCGGCCATTGAAATCGCCGCCCAGACCACCCACGCCTACGCAACACTTGCCGCGGCAGGCGTTTGGGGATTGACTCTCTATCAGGAAACCTATGACATCATCCGCTACGCCGACTATCACGTCCGCGGCCCCAAGGCATCGTTCCATTGGCGGCTGGAGTCGCACGACCGAGCGGCCGAAGCGGGATTTGAACGGCTCGGACTGGGAATTCTCCTCGGCCTGGCCGAACCGGCGGAGGACCTGCGGGCCATGCTGCGGCACGCATCCTATCTGGCCAACCGGTTCCCGGACCGGTCCCTCGCGTTCAGCCTGCCGCGGATCCACGAGGCACCAGATAATTTTTTAACACCCTTTCCCGTGTCGGACGATACTTTGATCCGCCTCTACTGTGCCCTCCGGATCGCTTTCCCCCGAGCTGAACTGGTTCTCTCCACCCGCGAATCGGCCGCCCTGCGGAACCGGCTGGCCCGAATCTGCATCACGCAAATGAGCGCCGGTAGCTCCACCTCGCCCGGCGGCTACGAACGGTCCGAACCGGCAGCCGGCGAACAATTCCCGGTCTGCGATACACGTACCCCGGCCGAAGTCGTCGCCTGGTTGCGCCGCAATGGCTTTCAAGTAATGTCTTTACCCAACCTTATTTGGAACTAAAGCGGGGTCACGTGCTGGGTGAGACAGATTCATGGGTACCTGCGATTGTGCCAAAGACAATCAGCATCTGTCCAACGCCGTAGGTGATCCAGCAGAGATCGCCGATGCCATGCCAGTTCTCTTGAAAGAGCCGTACTGCGAGAAAGCCGTCACTGACTAGAAAGAGAGCGCCCCCGATTCCCACTGCCAAAAACCGCTTATCGAAGAAGGCCACCGTCGCCATCGTTGCCGCCGCAGTGGCGAGGAAGACCGTATAGCCGGCCGTCGGCCCGTGCATCCCTGGCAGAGCGTTCGAGGGGTAGACTAGCGTCACCCAGATCGCCAGGCCAAGGAGATTGTAAAGCACGACGGCAGTCGACCAAACACCTCTCCACGTCGCCCTGCCGGTCCATCCCAGGCGGTGGGCCAGTATCACAAGACCCGCGATATAGCTGACATGCCCCAACGCGAATAGCGGGATCACGATTGTCAACGGCTCGGTGAAACGCAGGACCTTGACCGCGCCGTAGAAGTCGGCCAACATCCCGAACGTCATGCCTGCGGCCATCCAACCGCATGCCAAACCCAGACAGTCCCGCCGGTGAAATGCCCAATTGAGCCACGCACAGACCGATAACAGGGCTGACGAAACCCACCAGAACCGGCTCCAGTGACTCTCTCCCGTGATCAAAATGGCCACAAAGGTCGCGGGCAATAATCCGAACCACACGAGCCACAGAAACGAGATAAGACCAAATGGCAACCATGGTTTCATTCCGCCAGATTAACAAAAATGAATTCCAAGAAGAAGTTCCCACACCGAATACCAACGATCTTCGCCAACCGACAGCCGTTACAAGAAGTCATTCCCTAACAGGACCACTGGGCACGGAATCATGCAAAATTCATGAATCATCCAGTCGGAAGCTTGAAAAAGAGATGGAAAAGGGGTTGACAGGCCGATATTATCAGTAATAATATCTATTATTGATAAGGATTCGGCCATGCCCTATCGGAAGCGACAGCGGAGTACGCCGCAGCGGCGGATCATCTTGGAGGAGCTCCAGAAGGTGCGTTCCCATCCTACGGCGTCGGAGTTATACGAGTTGGTGCGGATTCGAATCCCAAAGATCAGTCTGGGGACCGTTTATCGGAATCTGGAACTTTTAGCGGAGCAGGGCACGATTAAGAAGCTTTCCGCGTGCGGCAAGGAAACCCGGTTTGATGGCGTGGTCAACCCTCATTACCACGTCTTCTGTTGCCAATGTGGTCGCGTGGATGACGTTTTTGATCTGCCGAAGGGATTTCCGTTAGAAACTCCGGAATACGTTTGTGGCTATCGGATCCTCGGACAACGGCTTGAATTCTTTGGCATTTGCCCCAAATGCAATTCGTGTCCAAGGGATATTCAGCATGAACCCCCCAAAGAAAAAGAATAAGGAGTATGCCATGTCTGCATTCGTGACAAAAGAAGCCCCTGATTTCACTGCCCAGGCAGTGATGCCCGATAATTCGTTTGCCGAATTGACGCTTTCGTCCTATCGCGGCCAGTACGTAGTCTTGTTTTTCTACCCGCTCGATTTCACATTCGTATGCCCATCGGAAATCATCGCCTTCGATAAGGCACTCTCGAAGTTCGAGGAGAAAAACGCGCAGGTCATTGGCATATCGGTCGATTCGCACTATACGCACCTTGCCTGGAAGAACACGCCTCGCAATCAAGGTGGGATCGGGCAGGTTCAGTATCCCTTGGTCTCCGATTTGAGCAAGAGAATTTCCAAGAAGTACGGTGTTCTCCTTGGCAAAGAAGTTGCCCTCCGCGGATTATTTCTTATTGATAAGGAGGGCATTATCCGCCATGCTCTGGTGAACGATCTTCCTTTGGGCCGGAGCGTGGACGAAGTGCTTCGAATCCTTGACGCGCTCCAGTTTACGGAGGCTTATGGCGAAGTCTGCCCGGCGAATTGGCATCAGGGGGAAGCGGCCATGAAACCGACCGCCGCGGGTGTGGCGGAATACTTGGCCAAGTGCGAGTAGACTTCCCAAGCTAGCGGAGACTCCCAATTGAAAAGGACTGGAATGATACGTTCCCTGCAGAGACCCTGGTGCGGGGCATCGATTAACAACTTCAACCCACGAAAGGATGGATGATGAAAAACAAATGGAAATGCGTCTGCGGATACATCCATGATGGCGATACCGCCCCGGAAAAATGCCCGAAATGCGGCGCGCCGGCCGAGAAGTTCACCAAGCTGGACGATAAGGCCGCCGAATTGGTGGAGCGATCGAGGCATACCAACACATTGCACTGCCGCTTGATCGATCTGGCACGCCAGATCGAGCGCGTCTGTAATGATGGAATCCAGGACAGTTTCGATTCGGCATGTGTCGATGTCTTTCAGAAATCCAAAATGCGGTCCTATGAGATGATGAAACTGTCCATGACGGAGATTCAAGGGCACATGAACAAGGGGAAATGGGGATAGCGATGCATTCTGTCGATGGATCAATGCCCTGAATGCGGGCCGGGAATCCACGATTCTTCTCCAAAAGAAGAATAGGGACTCTATCTATCCCGTCGGTCAACCTGTTTCACCCAAAGTGATCCAAGGGGAGACAGGGGAATAAATATTAGATATTGACTATATTAGAATAATGTTATATAGCGTCTTGAGCCGATGATAGGTTGTGAGGCTTTGAGAGACCAGGAATGATCGCGAGGGTTTGTCGAAATGGATGGAAAAACGATTCTTATAGCGGCACTCATTATCGTTGGGTGGTTTGTCCTGAACCGATGGGTCTTGCCGAAGTTTGGTGTCTCGACGTGAATATCCAATCGCTGCGTGGTGGATCCGCGCCCGGCGGGTGGAGAAGAGGTCATGGGTGGCTTGGACCCAGAAGAAACAGATAAGAGAAGTTCCCGCATGTCGCGCTTGCACGAACTGAACGATGCCAATTTCAAAGCAGAGGTTCTAAAGTCCAACCTTCCGGTCCTCGTTGATTTTTGGGCGCCCTGGTGCGGCCCCTGCCGACTGATTGCCCCGGTGGTGGAGGAGTTGGCGGCCGAGAATGACGGGTCGATCCGGATCGTCAAAGTGAACGTGGACGACAATCCGGGTGTGGCTGCCGAATACGGAATCGATGGCATTCCCGCGCTGATCCTCTTCGATGGCGGCAAGGTTGTCGATCGTTTTGTGGGCGTTCAGCCGAAGGAGCATCTGCAGGCGGCCATCGACCGGGTGATCGACTGAATCACGGAGTCGGAGGTTGGCTGCTGGCCTCTTCAGAAAATGTGGCATTGGATTGGATGTGTCAGGTGTTCATGATGGCAAGCAAGGACGAACGGATCGAGATCCAACCTGCCCGCCGGTGGGAGGACGAGGCAAATCAGCTTCGGATCATCGCGCATCCCGTCCGCCTGGCAATCCTGGCAAAGCTTTGCGAACGCCCCCATTGCGTCAAACACCTGAATGCGTTGATTGCCATTCCGCAGCCCCATCTGTCGCAGCATATCGCCGCGTTGCGTAGAGCGAAATTGGTCGCTTGCCACGCATGCGGAACGGTCCGTTGCTATTATCTTCTCAAACCGACTTTGGTAGAATCTCTCATTCGGCTATTATGTGAGCAACATCCTGCCAAGGAGCGCGATTGCCATACCGTGGTCCGCGATGCCCGCAAGGGTTGGGAAGAGCGATTGGGCCGTGAACTGGAAAGCGGTTAGAGGGCGCTTACCATGAAGTTGCGGGCTGCATCGGTGACCATTCTGAAAAAGATTCTGCCGCTTTTGAGGAGATGGTTGGCACTGTCAAGGCATCCAGCCGCACGGAAATTTCCGCTCGACTCCTGGCCCCCATCAACAAGATCCACGTGTATGTGGGGCAAATGGTTCAGGCAGGCGATGTGTTGATTGAATTGGACCCCCGCGCATTCGAAACGGATATTGGTCATGTACGATCCGGCCTCCATGCGGCTCGAAGTGCCCGTGCGCGAGAATCTGGCAGTCCATCTGAAAGTTGGTGACGAATTGACCATGTCCATCGATGTCCTGGGCGATGAACTCAAAGCTCCCATTGATGAGATTACCGGCCAGGCCGAACTGGCCAGCCGATCATTTCTCGTGAAATGGACACTTCCAAACCACGCCAACCTGGCCGAAGGCATGACGGGGCGAGTTCGGATCCCCGCCGGGATCCGGCGCCATCTCTGCCTGCCGATCGAGGCCGTGCCGACTATTGGCCAGTTGAATTTCGTCGATGTCGTTCGAGACGACAATACCATCGAGAGGCGGTTCATTCAATTGGGCCGGTTCGGTTATCCAGGCCGCATCGAAGTTCTAAGCGGCGTGAAAGCGGAGGAACTTGTCCTGTTGGGAACCGCGCGGAAGACGGCAGTTCAGGATAATGGATAATCTCGAAAAAACTCCGCTCATGACCCGCCTGGTCGAGGTGTTTCTTCGTGGTGACGCGGCGATCTTGATGGTCATCGTATCGCTGATACTCGGTATGGCGGCGCTGCTGCTGACACCCCGCGAGGAGGAACCGCAGATTATTGTGCGCACCAAATTTCCCCATTGCAGGTGGCGCAGGCACTCGAAGCAAGCAATGTCCAACTCCACGTTGGCAATCATCGTCAGTTTTCTGCCATGGACGTTCATCACCGGCATGATGGGCCCGTACATGGCGCCGATGGCATTGAACGTACCGCTCACAGTGACCCTGTCGACCGTGGTCGCGTTTGTGATCACACCTTGGTTGGCCATGGTCGCCCTCCGCAAAAGGAAGGTGGAGCCATTCAAGAGCCGGCTTTCGATCTCAAGTCCCGGCCCATCTACCGGATCAGCGGGGCCTTGTTGGGAATGATTCTCGACCGACGCTGGCTCGCATGGATCATGCTGGCAATCCCGCTGACATTGATCGGTATCATGCCCGGTTTCTGGCTATTGAACCTGATGGGAAATCCGTCTGTCGGCGGGTACCCCGACCCAGTTTTTTTCACGGCGACCGCGATGATTGGGATGATTGCCCTGTCTGGGATCGTGGTCCGCAATTCAGTCGTCTTGATTGACTTCATCCACCATGGCCTGGCCGACGGTTTGCCGCTCCGCGAAGCCGTAATCCAGAGCGTCGCGGTCCGTACCCGGCCAATCCTGTTGACTGCGGGAACCACGCTCCTGGTGAACTGGGTCATCACGCTCAATCCAATCTTCTCAGGCCTCGCCTGGGCGATTATTTTCGGAATCCTCACCTCAACATGCTTCACGCTGCCGGTGATCCCTCTCGTCTACTGGTTACTCTACGGCGGTTCCGCGAGGGTTCGTACCTAAGGCTTGCATCTTACATGAACCTGCCAACGCGGCCGGATGCCGCTACTAAAAAACCAAAAGTACCTAAAGGACCTAA
>JAFGFZ010000196.1 GCA_016930815.1 Pirellulales bacterium
AAGTCGCTTGGTTACCGCCTTCAATACTGGCAGTCCACCAGTTCCATGATCGGCGCCTACCCGCTCCTCGGCTGTGGTCTCGGACAGTTCCAGGACACCTATACTGCCTACAAACTCCCGGACGCCAGCGAAGAGATCGCCGACCCGCACAACTTTCTATTGGAAGTTGCTGCCACCGCGGGGATTCCGTCTGCCCTTGTATTGACAACGGCACTTGGCCTTTTGATCCTTCACACCTTTCGGAAAGGGGATGCGATGGACGAAACGCGGGCGGAAACCGATACCGAGGGTTTCGGAAGCAGCCCGTCGAATGTTCCTGGGCAGGCCAATGAAACCGGGAACCGCGAGGGACAGACGGAATTCTTCGCGAGTCAAATCAAGCCAGTCTATTGCGGGGGGATCGCCGGCCTGGTGATTGGACCCGGATTGGCTTGGCTGGACCAATTGGACGTTCCGATTGTGCATGGGGTGATTGCATGTGTCCTGATGGTGGCGGTGATCTGGATTCTTCATGGTTGGGTTTGTCGAGGCCAATTGCCACGTCGGTTGCCATTGGTTGGAATTGCCGTGTTACTCATTCATCTACTCGCTGCGGGCGGCATCAGCGATCCGGCCGTCGCAGGCACGTTCTGGATTCTCGCTGCCATTCAGATCAACATCCTATCAAAAAATCCGTCTCGAATCCGCTGTGTTGGGTCACGCATGTTTCCAATCATCACGTTGATTGGTCTTGCCACTGCATATTGGACCGCCTACGCCCCGGTGATCCGCTGCCGCGGTCACTTGTCCCGAGCGGACCATCCAGAGACGCGCCACGAGATCGGACACGTGACCCACGAACTCAAACTGGCTGCCGAGGCGGATCGTTTCTCCGCGGTTGCAGTGCGACGTTTGGCCAATGTTTACCTCGCGCGCTGGCAAACCCGTTCCATCCAGCAGGATCTGGACGCCTGGACCGCCGCCAACAAGCGAACGCTTGCCCTTGCTCCGCGGGCCGCACGCCAATGGCAGGAGAGTGCCTCGGGATGGACGAAAATCTGGAAGAAATCGGGGCGTTTGAGGGACTTCAATCGTGCCGTCTCCGATCTGCGTCGTGCCATTAAACTCTACCCAAATCACGCCCATTTCCACGCGGATCTCGCCTGCTTGTGGGATTTCGCCGGGAATCAACTTGCCGCACGGGCTCCGGCACGCAGGGCACTCATCTTGGACGACATCATGCGCCGCGCCGGACATCGTGACCAGTTCCTGCCCGAAACACTCCGCCACGCAATGGAAGTGATTCTGGATCTTCCATAATTGCGTAAAAAATTTTCGTTTCCGCGCTCTTGGCAACTCGACAAATACCGATGCAACTGGGAGTTTCTTCATCAACCAGACCCTTACCAAGCCAGAGCCGACAAGATAAGATGCTGTGAATTCCATAACACCGAGATTCTTGGTCCTGAACAAGCACACGGATTGACATCCATGGAATCGGTTGGCTCAATCCCCCGTTCGTCCATCCGGGAAGACAGGGATGCCCGGTGATGGCGCGTTGTTTGAATCGCCAAAAAAAATGACAATCGATATTCGTCCAGTCACGCAAGGGAAAGGTACATCCTATGGCAAAATCCTCTAGTCAACGATTTTCTATCGGCGTGGATTATGGCACGAACAGCGTCCGCGCATTAATGGTCGACGTTACGGACGGCTCGGAAATTGCATCCAGCGTTTTCAACTACCCGAGCGGTGAAGCGGGCGTTTTGCTCGATCCCAAGGATCCAAATTTGGCGCGCCAGAACCCCGCGGATTATATCCAAGGTTTCTATACTTCGGTCCGCCAGGCGGTCGCCGCCGCGAAGAAGAAGAAAGAATTCCAGATCGAGCAGGTGGTTGGTATCGGAATTGATACGACGGGTTCCACCCCGATCCCGGTGGATCGAACCGGCACGCCTCTGGCCTTGGACCCGAAGTATCAGAAGGATATGGCTGCGAATGCCTGGCTTTGGAAAGATCACACAAGCCATGCTGAAGCCGCGGAGATTACAGCCAAGGCAGCCAAGCACAAAGACGCGTATTTGACTAAATGCGGTGGGACCTATTCCAGTGAATGGTTCTGGTCCAAGATCCTGCACTGCAAACGGACAACGCCCAAGGTATTTCAAGCCGCGTATGCTTGGGTCGAAATGGCCGACTACATCCCGGCTTTTGTGACAGGGAATACGGATCCACACACCATTCAGAGGAGCATCTGCGCAGCCGGCCATAAGGCGATGTACAATGATGCCTGGGATGGCCTGCCCAGCGAGCGGTTTCTGGCCTCATTGGACAAGGATCTGGTGGCCGTGCGTCGCCGCTATGCCAACCGCGCGGTTCCATCGGATCAGATCGCCGGGCACCTGTCGGCCGCCACAGCCAAAAAAGTCGGGCTGCCGGTCGATATCCCAGTATCCGTCGGGGCCTTCGATGCCCATATGGGCGCTGTTGGCGCCGGCATCAAACGGGGGACGCTCGTTAAAATTATTGGCACCAGCACGTGCGATATGATGGTTGCCCCCATGGATCAACCACTGGTCGATATCCCGGGACTGTGCGGGATCGTGCCCGGATCCATCATCCCCGGGATGTACGGCCTGGAGGCCGGCCAATCGGCGGTCGGCGATATCTTCAACTGGTTTGTCAGCCATCTCGCGCCAGCCGAATTCACCGCAAAAGGCGATCCGCATGCGAACTTGACACGCGCCGCCGAACAGATCCAACCGGGTGCCAGCGGCTTGCTTGCCCTGGACTGGAACAATGGGAACCGGACGGTCCTTGTTGATCCGCTCCTGACCGGTTTGCTGGTCGGACAGACGTTGCATACCTCCGCGCCGGAAGTCTATCGAACACTTGTCGAGGCAACTGCCTTCGGCGGGCTGACGATTATCAATCGATTCGAGGAATATGGTGTCGAAGTGAAAGAGGTAATCAATTGCGGTGGCATTGCCGAAAAAAATCCGTTCGTGATGCAAATCTATGCCGATGTCTGCAACCGGCCGATGAAGATCAGCCGTTCCGCTCAAACATGTGCCCTCGGAGCCGCGATATTCGGCGCGGTGATTGGCGGTGCCTATAAAAACGTGGAACAGGCGCAACGGAAAATGACCGGAGTCAAGGATAAGGTCTTCCGACCCGTCAAGAACCATGCCGCCGTTTATGCAGAACTTTACAAGCTCTATCAGCAATTACACGATGCTTTTGGAAAGGCCAACTACCGCACGACACTCCATCATGTCATGAAAGATCTGATTGCGGTGCGGAACCGAGTTCGGAAGGGGTAAGGCATGCTGGATGATTTGAAAAGGGACGTTTGGCAAGCGAACCTCGACTTGGTAACCCATGGCCTGGTAACGCTCACATGGGGGAATGCCAGCGGCCTCTCCGAGGATCGAGAAAAGGTTGTCATCAAGCCCAGTGGCGTCCCCTACGATTCATTACAGCCGGAGCACCTGGTGGTCGTTGACCTGGCGGGGAATGTCATCGAAGGTTCCTTACGCCCATCAAGTGACATGCCAACCCACGTTCTTCTCTACCGCCATTTCGATGGTATCGGCGGCATTACACACACCCACAGTTGCCACGCCACGATGTTTGCTCAGGCGCGTCTCGAAATCCACCCATGGGGTACCACCCATGCGGATCATTTTTTCGGAGCCGTCCCTGTGACACGCCCGCTAACGCAGCACGAAGTCGAAGAAGCCTATGAAGAAAATACGGGGCGGGTCATTGTCGAGCGATTCCGCGACCTGGATCCGATTTCCCGGCCGGCTGTTCTGGTCGCCGGTCATGGGCCATTCACGTGGGGTAGATCGGCGGCGGATGCCGTAAAAAACGCGGTGGCCCTGGAGGCCGTGGCCGAAATGGCATTCGGCACGCAATGCCTCCGCTCGAATCCCCCTCCACTCGAACCTTATGTTCTCGAGAAACATTACCAGCGAAAACACGGCCCCAATGCACAATATGGGCAGTTTTAGGATTATCCAACGCAAACAATCGATTTCGAATTTAAAGCAAGTAAAATAACAGATCTCAATCGCATTCCGAAATGGAGCCTTAACCGGTGATCCAACTTAAAGAACTCGAAGTTTGGTTTATTACAGGCAGCCAACACCTTTATGGCGAGAAGACCCTCAAACAGGTTGCCGCGAATTCGCAAGCCATCACGCAGGCACTGAACGACCGTGATGAAATTTCCATCCGAGTTGTCTTCAAGCCAGTATTGACCTCGCCCGATGCCATTCTCGACCTCTGTTTAGAAGCCAATCGCTCGCCCCAATGCATTGGCTTGATCATGTGGATGCACACATTTTCACCTGCCAAGATGTGGATCTCGGGGCTGAACGTTCTTAAAAAGCCCTTCGTGCATTTGCATACTCAATTCAATCGTGATATCCCGTGGTCCACGATCGACATGAACTACATGAACCTGAACCAATCCGCCCATGGGGACCGCGAGTTTGGTTTCATTTGCAGTCGGATGCGGCTTGCTCGGAAAGTGATTGTCGGATTTTGGCAGGATCCGGATGTGCTGGATCGGCTCGATACCTGGATGCGTGCTGCGTCCGCCTGGCATGACGCCCAGGGGGCGAAGATTGCCAGGCTGGGCGACAATATGCGGGAAGTCGCGGTCACGGAAGGGGATAAGGTCGGCGCTCAGATGCAGTTGGGATATTCGGTGAACGGCTATAGCCTGGGTAACTTAACTACCTATATTCGGGCCATCTCCGAAGCGGAAGTCGATCGCCTGGTTGCCGAGTACGACACCCAATACAACGTGGCCAATCCACTTCGCAGCCATGGCCCGAAACGGGCATCGCTCCGCGAGGCGGCCAGAATTGAGCTGGGATTGCGGGCCTTCCTCGACGCGGGCGACTTCAAGGCGTTCACCAATACATTTGAAAACTTGGAGGGATTGGCACAATTGCCGGGGATCGCCGTCCAGAGGTTGATGGCCGATGGCTATGGGTTCGGTGCGGAAGGGGATTGGAAAACGGCCGCCCTAGTTCGTGCCATGAAAGTCATGTCGGCTGGCCTCGACGGGGGCACGTCGTTCATGGAGGATTACACGTACCATCTCGAACCGTCTGCCATGAAGGTGCTCGGAGCCCACATGCTGGAAATCTGCGCGTCCCTCGCCAGCGAGCAGCCTTCCCTGGAAATCCATCCCCTATCAATCGGCGACAAGGAAGATCCAGTCCGGCTCGTATTCAACGTGCCGCCTGGACCTGGAATCAACGCCTCGATACTCGACCTAGGCAACCGTTTCCGGATGCTCGGCAACCAGGTCGATGTTGTCGCGCCGGCGGAACCGGCCCCGCATCTGCCGGTGGCTCGAGCCGTCTGGATACCCCGTCCCGACTTGAAAAGAGCCGCGGCGGCTTGGATCCTGGCCGGTGGCCCGCATCACACCTGCTTCAGTCAAGCGGTCACGGCGGAACACCTCGAAGACTTCTCCGAAATGGCCGGCTTGGAATTTCTCTTGATCGATGACAATACAACACTGCCCCAGTTCAAGAAAGAACTCCGCTGGAACGAAGTGTACTATCACGCGGCCTATGGATTTTAATCAACATCGGGGTCAGGCTTTCATTATACACTTTCCCGCAAGACCGATTGATATCCAATATTGTCCATATCATAAATTGGTTCATGACAGCCCCCAAAGCGGTCGAAGGCCGCAACCAAGTGTAGGCGGGTCTCTCCGAGACCCGCAATGCCACCTCATAATGGCATCCTGCAATACGCGCGCACCGTGCGCGCATCTTACACGGTAAGTCCCTAATCTCGGAAAGGAATGAATTATGGCACCACTCGATTGGGTGATGGTGATTGGCTATTTTGCCCTACTGCTGGGTATTGCGTGGTGGGTGATTCTTAAAAACAAGGACACGGCCGACGATTATTTTTTGGCCGGCCGGAATTTGGGCTGGTTTATCGTCGGCGCCTCGATTTTCGCCTCGAATATCGGCTCGGAACATCTTGTGGGACTTGCCGGATCGGGTTGCACGGACGGCGTGGCCATGGCCCACTACGAATTGCATGCCTGGTGCCTGCTCGTTTTGGCTTGGGTATTCGTTCCCTTCTATGCCCGATCGAAGGTTTTTACGATGCCCGAGTTCCTCGAAAAACGGTTTAATGAGTCGTCCCGCTGGGTCCTGTCTGTGATTTCGCTGGTGGCCTACGTCCTGACCAAAGTCGCGGTTGGAATTTTCGCGGGTGGTATCGTCTTTCGAACCCTGTTGCCTGAAGTCCAACTGGATATCGGCGTCGCGGTCCTGGACAGCTTTTGGATCGGTTCCTTCCTCGTAATTATTCTGACAGGGATTTACACCGTCCTCGGCGGATTACGGGCCGTTGCCTATACCGAGGCAATCCAAACAATCATTCTCGTGGCGGGTTCGGTCCTGGTGACGATCTTTGGTCTTAATGCGCTGGGTGGTTGGGGTGAATTGCAGGAAATCTGCGGGTCCGACATGTTCAATCTTTGGAAACCGTTGATTCCCGAAGGATACGAGGGAACCTGGTCGCCGATCAAGGAAGGGAAGCAGATGGCGTGGTATTTTAATGGGAATTACCCGTGGCTCGGTATGCTCTTCTGTGCTCCGATCATCGGATTGTGGTATTGGTGCACCGACCAATACATCGTGCAGCGCGCCCTTGGGGCCCCGAACGAACAGCAGGCACGCCGCGGAAGTATCTTCGCGGCCTTCTTGAAATTATTGCCGGTTTTTATTTTCATTATCCCCGGCATGATCTGTTTCGCATTGGCCGCCAGTGGCAAGATGGATGTCCTGCGCGATAACCTCTACACGGGAGGTGAGCTGAATCCGGAATTATCCCAAGCGGCGTTTCCGCTCCTCGTAAAACATGTCCTCCCAGCCGGTGTCCGCGGGATCGTCGTGGCCGGACTCCTCGCGGCCTTGATGAGTTCGCTCTCGGGCGTCTTCAATGCGTCGTCAACACTCTTCACGATGGATCTTTACTCGAAATTCCGGCCCCAGGCCTCGCAGCATCAGCTGGTTTGGACAGGCCGTATCGTGACCACAATCATGGTGATCATCGGACTGGCTTGGGTTCCGGTAATTCAGGGAGCCCATGGGCTGTACGATTACCTGCAGGGCGTTCAAGGCTACCTGGCGCCCCCAATCTTTGTTGTCTTCTTCCTGGGAGTCTTTTTCAAACGTCTCAACGGCGCGGGTTGCCTGGCGGCTCTGATCGTCGGATTCGTCCTTGGAGTCTTCCGGCTGATTGTGGATACCCCCGTCAAATTAGCCACATCAGGCTTTGACGTTTTCGCGGCCTATAAGGATGGTTATGCGGAGGGGTCTTTCCTCTGGATTGTTAACAATATCTACTTCCAATACTACAGCCTGTTCATATTCCTAGTCTGCGTTGTCGTGATGGTGGCTGTCAGTTACGTGACTCGTTCACCCGATCACTATCGAATTACCGGCCTGACGTATGGCACCATCACCGACGAACACCGCCGGGAATCACGAAGTAGCTGGACCACCCGCGATGTCCTGGCCTCCTGCCTTGTTCTTGTTCTGATCATAGCAGCTTATCTCTACTTTACAGGATAACCTACGGGACTTTTAACCTTTATCCCTGTTATTAACAATTCGCAGGTCGGAGAACCCCCGAAGCGATCTCGCCAATCCGTACAAAACGGCAAGTACTTTTACGCTGTAGGCGTTAAAGACCATAGCCTAGGGCAAGCGGACGTGAGCGCAGCGAACGAACGCGCCGCCCTAGG
>JAFGFZ010000197.1 GCA_016930815.1 Pirellulales bacterium
AACCCGTTATGGTTATTCCTATATCGAAGACAGTCGAATTAGCGAAACACGCGAAAACTTGTAAAACAGGGTGTTTTAGAGTCTTAGAGCTTATCCCAAAACCCCTCACCCCCGACCCCTCTCCCCGCAAGCGGGGCGAGGGGAGTCGGTTTTAGGATAGGCTCTAATAGCCGCTCATTATTTTGTTGCGGTCCCGCCGCGTTATGTCAGTGAAATGAAACAATGCTGTCCGGAATGATATACCTGGACATCTGCGGTCAGAAAATCGTAGATCCAGCCGTGGATCGAGATGTCGTTTTGGGCGAGCCGATCGGCAACGCTCGGATGGGTCCTGAGGTTCTGCATTTGAATGAGGACATTCAGCTCACAGGCTTTCGAAACGAGGTCGTCGTTTGAATCGAGTCGATATTCGCCCAAGGCATTGCGAACGGGTTGGGCGAATCCCAGCCAAGCGGATGTTATTGGCAGATCATCCACATGTTCGCGCTGGACCAGTTCTGTCATTGCCCCGCAGTGGTAATGGCCACAAACGATGATATGCGGCACTTTCAGGCCGGCAACGGCATATTCGACAGTCGCTGCTTCACTACCATGTGCCGTGCCAAATGGGGGAATGATATTGCCCGGATTGCGAAGGACGAACAATTCGCCCGGTTCGGTCTGTGTGATCAGGCTAGGATCGATTCGAGAGTCGGAGCACGTAATGAAAAAAACGCGGGGATTCTGCCCTGCGCGGAGCCGTTGGAACAATCCCTTCTGCCTTGGAAATATTAACTGCTGATATTTTTCAACGCCTGCGACGAACTTATCCATAGTTAGGGGGTTTTAACACGAGGGCGCGGTTGGGTATACTCCAGAAGAATATCCGGTCCGGGATCGTTCCCGGTTTTAAATTTGTGAATCCATTCGGCGGTTATATCAAGATACTGTGTCCCGGTCTCTATGGTTTCACAGATTTCAGTCCCCTCGTGCATTTCGTTCCACGTTTCGAGCAGGATGAGCTGTGGTTGGTGCTGGACGGCCATTCGCCAGCTATGGCGGTAAAAATTACCATCCTCGCGTTCGCGGATAGGTGTTGTCCTGCCGGGGACGGGTGTATCGTTATAGCCGGGTCCAATCTGAGCGACGCCTGGGAACAGTTTCGGACCCGTCAGAGCGGCCCCCCAGGAAGTCGTCCGATCCTGGCCAATATTTCGCCAGCTACTATCGGCAACGAGGAACGGTTTCTCGCCGGGGAACTGCTTCTCGAAACGGCGAGCCAGGATCTTGCCCAGATCGCGGTCCCATTTCGACGCGAAACCGGCCGAGTAGAGTACGACAAGCGGCCGCCTGTCGACACGCCCCCATAGATCGGGGGGGATCATCATAAAAAATTCAATGATGGTGTTGCAGAAAAGGTCTTGGCCAGCAGGCGAGGTCAAATCGGCACCCACGTGGGGCGGCGATAAACCGCGCACGCCGTTCTGGAGTGTCGACGTATCATAGAAAAGCCCGATCTGGACGCCTTGGTTCCCCAATTCGCGCAGTGCCTGGACCATCGGCCCCAGCCCATCCCTTGAAAAACGGATATTGTCTCGCTCATACGCCCCCGGCGCTCCCCAATAAACGGGGAGGGCGATATCGATCCCAACCCGTCTCATCGCCGCAAACTGGGTCCGATGCCATGCCGGGCTCTCGTAACTGACTGCTTCTGGATTCTTGAAATGATGATAATGGCCTTCGTGACCCGGCGCATTCGGTTGATTGAAGTGCTTGTCGGGCCAGCGATACCAATAAAAATAGTGGGTCGCAACGACACGAGATGATGGCGGTTCACCGGACTCGGCATCAATTGGTACTAGCGATCCGCTGAGAATCCAGATCATTAGAAATGCAAGAAAAAAGTATCGTCGGAACAGTTGCATGGCTGGTGATATCCCGCGATTGGCAGTCGACGGATGTTGGCCTGACCGATGTGTTCACAAGATCATCGGCCAGGAACCGAGCGCGAATGCTCGAATTGGATCCATGCTATCAGATTCCGGACGACAAGAACATCCACTCGACCGATGCTGGCCTATGAATGATCCAGGTATTCCCCACACGCGGGGCAACGGGCATACCACATCGGCGCCTTCTCACCACAATGAGTGCATAATACGTGGTGCTGGATGAAAGAGTTACTCAGAAGGCTGCCACTGGACGTCGTCCCGGTGGTGGTCGGCTGATCTTCAAAAATGGAGCTGTTGCCAGGATCTTGGTATGTCGCCGGCTTTCCCGTCGTGTGCTTGATAGTATCAGACGCCGTTGTCATCAGGTCGGGAACTTGGACCACGACCTGCTGCCCGATACATAGCGGGCAGAGACCTTTCTTGCCAGCGTATTTGTCCTTGACCTTGAAAACATGCCCATTGGGGCATCGCACAAGAATCCCCATGATCAACCACTCTCAATCAAAATCGTAATCCTCGCGTTTGCGAGTATTGCTTTAGCGATGAGTCGAATGGAACGAAATGGATGAGAAGGAATGTTTTTTTCATGGCTGGGAATATCCCGCTCCATCCCCTTATGATACCCGAAATGGTTTCCGAATTCAAAATGATTTCAAAAACGCCTTGAATTGGACGGTCTTCCCACCCAGCCCAGGGAATCCCAGAGCGATCCTCGCAGTCTCCGATTGTTCCAGAAGGTGCCTTTGCCTCGAGGTCCAACCATTTCGTCACCACCGGCAATATCCCAGGTTCCAAGCGGCCTGGCCAAGCTGAGATCGGAAGATCTCGTATTGACGTATCCCGTCTGCCACGAACATCTTCCAGTTCCTGGAGTACACTCATGTTCCGTCATCGACAAGATCTTCCCAATTGCGATCCGGGTGATCACGACCACGATGGCATCAGGGACAACCACCTCCCCTACCTTGCCCAATTTGAAAAAAAATGTCCTGTTTCAGCAAGCAGAGATGGTTCGGTCACCAATCGAAAACATCGAACTCATCCATCATGATTCGATATCATGTGCTGACCTGGCTTGCCGGGTTTGGTGGGATTCTCTTGGTTCTGTTCATTCTATCGCTTGATCTACGCATTCGTGGGCTGCTGGTCAATACCTTGTATTTGGCACTCGGAACGGTGGCTCTCAGCCTGCCGGTTGGGACTTTTTTGGCAATTCTCATGGTTCGGACCCATTTTCCTGGCCGGCGGTTGGCGGTCTCGCTTTTGGCGGGGATGCTCTTCATCCCTTTGTTTGCAGTCACCGTTGCTTGGGAAGCCGGTTTTGGCGGGTCCGGCTGGTGGACGCAACTAGCCTCCCATTCCCTCTCGGAAGGGATTCGCGAACCATGGCTCTCCGGTTGGCGAGGAGCCATCATTGTCCACGGTCTAGCCGCCGTGCCATGGGTCACTTTGATTGTTGGCGTTGGTCTTCGGGCTGTCGAATCAGAATTGGAGGAGGATGCACTCCTGGATGCGCATGCTGTCCGAGTTCTTTGGAAGGTGACGATTCGCCGTGCATTACCGTCAATTTTCATGGCAGCCCTCTGGATTGCCGTTACCACCTCTGGCGAAATGACCGTGACGGATCTGTTCCGTATCCGCACATTTGCCGAAGAGGTCTACGTGCAAGCTGCGGTGGCACCGATCGAGATTGACAACCGGCCTCTGGTCGAAGGTCAAGCCGGGCTCTTGGCGGGATGTGGATTGTGTGCCGTCCTTTTCGTTGCCGCACTAGCTGTGTGCCGGAGGTGGATCGTCGACATCCAATTCGCCTTGGCACGGCCTAGCCGTCGCCTACACCTTGGAAAGAAATTCTTGCCCCTGGGTGTATTGGCCGGCTTCGTTCTTGTTCTGCTCATTGGCTTGCCAATCTGCAATCTGATTACCAAGGCGGGTCTTGGCGTCCAGCAGACGGCCGGCGGTCCCGTTCCCGCCTGGTCCGCGATCCAAGCATTCAAACGCATTGTGGCCAGTCCAGTGGAACACCGCCGCGAAATCACCGCGTCGATCCAAGTCGGCATTGCCGCGTCTTGCGCCGCAACCGTTATTTCCATTTGGCTCGTTTGGCATGCCCGCGCCGGTGGCTGGCGGTTCATTTGGATGATCTCGATCACGGCCGTTTGCCTGATAACACCCGGTCCGCTGCTCGGACTTGCGACTATCTGGATCCTGAATCGCCCGCCTGACTCGATCTTCGCATGGGTAGCCTGGCTCAATGATCAAACCTGGCTCGCGCCGTGGCTCGTGCAGACAATACGCGTTCTGCCCCTATCGATCCTGCTTCTTTGGCCGGCACTGGCATCCGTACCACAAACAACCCTCGATGCAGCGACAATCGAAGGAACCCGCCGCCTGCAACGGCTCCTGTTGATCGCGTTACCGCAACGGACCGGAGCATGTGCCCTATCGCTAGTCGTCTGCTTCGCGGCAGCCCTGGGCGAACTGGCGGCAACCGTCCTTGTCTATCCTCCCGGGACCACGCCAGTTTCCGTGCAAATATTCAATATGCTGCATTATGGTGTCGACGACCGACTAGCCGCCCTGGTGCTGTTCCTTTTCCTTTCGACACTCGTAACTTCTTACGCTGCGATTCGGGTCTCTCCAACAAGAGCCAACCAGAAGGACGGATGAATGAAGCCAGCCTATGCCATCCAAGACAGGCAATGCGTCACGGACGGGTCACCTTGCCGACAGCCGCAAATTCGACGCACCGGCATAGAAGCGCCTTATAGGAATCGTTTTCCCGCGCTTGGATATCATGGCCAAGCACGTTTTGAACCACGGTCCCCTTCCCATAGCTGTGCAGAAAGATGATCGGTTCCACCTGCTTGCTCCAATCGGAATAGGCCGTGGCAAGCACTTCGATTGGCGCGCTGCCGCTTAGTTTCGAGTAGAGTTCATCGTCCATTTCAAAATCCGAAAGCCCCGATGTAATGGGGTGGTTCGGATTCTTGATATTCACGGTGAACTTCCCGCGTGGTCCATGGCCGCCGATATCTTTTTTCCAGACACGGGCCAGTAGCGCGTTGTATTCATCCCAGTTCTGGAACGAACTGCAGGCAAAGTGTAGCGAAACGAGCCCTTTGCCGTTCTTGACATAGTTCAGCAGCGCGGCTTTCGCCTGATCACTTGGATCCGGCGCATCCCAGTAGCCGAAATGAAGGACAACCACATCGTAGGTATCAAGCGACGACGATTCCAAGATCCCCACATCTTCGCTCACCTTGACATCGAAGAGGCCAGTTTCCTCAAGAATGGCGACCGAATGCTGCGTCATCTCGCGCCATTTGTGGGCACCGACATCAAAACCGGAAATGATGAGAACCTTGATTTTCTCCCCGGCTGCCAGGGGGGATGGCAACAAGAAGGGCAGAATCAGCCAGATACCAAGAATCCACTTGATCGAACGATGCATCTGTTTCTCCTAACACGGCGAAGCCGCAACCAAAGAGACCCTGGACCGAAGAACGTAGAATGTACAGGGTACTATACACAAACCACCGCCAATGATTCAATCAATAACGCCCAAATTCCTGATACGCGTCTATCAAGGCCAGAACGTTTTCCACGGGGGTGTCGACCTGGATATTATGGGCCGTGCAGAAAATGAAGCCCCCGCCTTGTCCTAGACTTGCAAACCGCTCCTTCACTTCGGCGCGGATCTCATCCGGGGTTCCATGCGGCATCGTCTTCTGGATCGAAATCGAGCCATGGAAGCTAAGTCGATCGCCAAATTCAGTTTTCAGCTTACGGCGGTCCATATTTTGAACATCGGGCTGGATCGGATTCAGAATATCGAGTCCACAGTCAATCATATCTCCGATAATGGGTGTGACAGAACCACACGTGTGATGCGCGACTTGGTAGCCAAATTGCTTTCCTAGTTGCACGAACGCCTTGAATCCGGGCATCAGCATCTCTCGCCACATGGATGGGGAGACGAAGAGCCCTCGCTGCGTTCCGAAATCGTCGCCACTGAAGAAAATATCAATCCCGTCACCGGCGGCCTCGAAGGTCCGACGGCAGTACTCGAGATAGAATTCGCTGATACGGCTGAAAAGGTATTCGGCAATCTCCCGATGGAGAACCATATCCACAAAGATTTGATCAATGCCCCTCAGATACATGGCTGGTTTCAACTGGGCGGCCCGGTTCATCCTGTCTCCCATGAAAACAATCACCTTGCCCGTCTCCCGGGCTTCGGCGACTTGTTCGCCGACACATTCGTAATCGAACCAGTCTGGATCCGGCCATTTAGGATAATCCTTGAACTGGCCAATCGATGTAGCTTTACCGAGCGGAAAATCGACAACTTCCCGGTACGTCCCGGCCGTCTCACCTTCCCCGAATTGGACGGGGATGCGAGGCACTCCGAAGTGGTCTTCGACCTGCCCATCTGGCCGGGTGACCAATTCAGGACCAATGTATCGGGGCCCCTTGATATATCGAAAATCCACGTCCAGTGCCTGGAGCAGTTCCTCCTCGGTCGAAACGCCAAGGCGTTCCTGAAGCCGATTGTTCACGACGCTCGTTGCCCAGAAATCGATCGGAACCCGGTCCGGTTCCTTGTGCGACAAAGCCAGAGCCACACGTTCTCGTGAGTTCATTGTGTCTTATCCTTATCACTTGAGTTAGGCCAACGATTTTCTAAATGAATGTTTTCAGGTCATTTTTCCCACTGGCGTGTTTAATTTTGTGTATTTGTAACTTTCAATGCGTTTCGCCGAAGGTGAAATTTACCGTAGACTAGGGCAACGCCCTCGTTGTTACACACAAGCCAGCGATCTTTAAAGACATTGTTATAGCGTTGTGTCCCGAAGGGATATCCGATAATAGCCCAGCGATTGATCGCTGGGGAACCGTGGTAATTGCTAGCAATCGGAGCCTCAGCCCCAACGGGGGCGACCTTATACAAGCCCAGGGTGGAGAGACGGGAGGGTACCGACCGTCTTGCAACCCTGGGAATAGGTATCGCAATATTCTAGAAAACCCCAAAGGGGTGGCCCTAAACGGACATTATTTTAGGGCCACCCTTTCAGGGTTTTCATTGGCTTGGAACGGGAACCCAGGGTTGCGCCAATGCTCGCAGAGCTCGCATTGG
>JAFGFZ010000198.1 GCA_016930815.1 Pirellulales bacterium
CGACGAATCATTCGACGCCATGAATTCCGTGATCAAGGGGCCGGTTGCAAGGACGTGTCGCGGTTCCAATCGCTCGATGCACATCCGCTTCGCATGGCCGTTTCGGGATGCTGTCCGGATCGTCGGTATCCCACGTTGTGAGTTCATCGCATGCTCCGGATAATTCATGAACTTAGAGTTTGCGGACATCGAGCCATAGGATATCTCTGATTTTCGGTGGCTGTTTTTTCGGTTGAGGGGCTGTTGGAATTGGGTGAGGGCGTTCTGAATTCGGGAAGGCGAGGCTTGTGCCGAGCCAGACTTCTTCTTGCGATTTGTCCCTCGGCAGGAGCCTCGCCCTCCCAGGATTCATGGATTCCAGTGTCTCGGACATTTCGACCGTGCCGCTGCCACCGGCATCATGGGCATGAATCGCACCGGAACCGGCCGTGACATCACTTCCGAAATGGCATTGCCAGGCAAGGAAGTCGGTTCCGTCGACATCGCCGTCCGCGTCGGAATCTCCATCGGTGATATTCGCGCCACGCAGCAAGCCAAATCCCGCTTGCCAGCGATTCAAGTCATCGCGATCCACGTCGTGATCCAGATCGTAATCCCCGGAAACGAATGCGGCGGATCCTGGGGTTCCGAGAAGGATGGAACTCCCGCGCCAATTGGCTGGATCGGTGTAATCTCCAAAGACGTCGATCACTTCGAGTGTTGGGCCATTTCCATCGGGTGTTGTTGGCCAGCCATCTGCATCGTCGTAAGTGAAATCGTGGATGATGTTGTCCGCTGCGTCGCGTAGCGTGAGACGTTCCCCCCCATCGGAGAGCCCGCCGGACCATTGTCCGGCCACGAGCAGGTCGGTCCCGTAGCGGATTGCAAATGCGACCAAATTCTCAACGACGATCAAGAACGCGCCCGGTTCCAACTCGGTGATGGTTGAGTTCGTGAAGTCAAAATCGATCCCTTCGCCCTCCGTACGCAGGAACTGGACGCCGGTAACATCGATTGGAGTCGTGCCGGTATTCTG
Source organism: Pirellulales bacterium (assembly GCA_016930815.1). Taxonomy (GTDB): domain Bacteria; phylum Planctomycetota; class Planctomycetia; order Pirellulales; family Lacipirellulaceae; genus JAFGFZ01. The sequence continues at coordinate 1,016 of JAFGFZ010000198.1, forward strand.
CAATTCGATGAACTCGAAATCATGATCTGCCAGACTTGGATCAACGATCAGCTCGGCAGGAGTTGGATTGGAGGGATGATAGTTGATTTCGGTAATCCGCAGGTTCGTTGCATCGGCGGGCGCTGCAACAATAAATGTTGCCTCGTTCAGCGCGGACCAATCGGATCCATGGATTGCACGTGCTCGAACGAGGATGCCGGAGGTGATCTCAAGGGGCGCCCCGGTATACTGGATGGCCGACGCGCTAATACCGCCACCAATGGCACGCGGATCGGAGCCGTCGAGCGTGTAGTAAATCGTCCCAGCCGGCGCGGTAATCGTTAAATCGAAACCGCTGGCAACGCGTCCGCCATGCTGGTTGAAACTTGGCGCCACGGTGCTGGGATAGAGGTTCGCATTTTTTAATTCTTGCAGGACGATATTCGATCGTTGCGGTAAGTAAGCATTGAGGATCCAATCGCGCTCGGTTGTCCATTCCGCGAGCGTTAGCGGTGTGCTGTAGTGCATGTCGCCCCATCGGGCCGACTCGCCAACCATGGCCCGCTCCACCTGGTCCGCAATCTGCTGATAGCGCTCGATCAGCTTGCCGGGCGTCAGGATGCCATCGTTGAAGAAGAACTGGTGGATGCGATCGGCGAAGAGAATCCGATATTCGGCATTGGGCACAAGATTGGAATGCGGCTGACCCGCATTTCGACTGCCTGAGAAGTCTTGATCGAGGGTCGTGGCATCCAGGGGGGACCGGTCACGATTATTGCCCATCGTGTTTTCATAGTCCCAATTATAGAGCTGGAATCCAGTCGTCGTTGTTTCATCCCGGTCGCGCCCGGCCCACCAGTTCTTCCAAGGCCAATCCCAATTCCCGCCCCAGACATTCACGGTGATGTAATCAATATAGTTCTGGACATCCAAGAGCGGCGCAATGGTCTCATGGGGCGTGCCATCGAGGTTCAAGCCCTGAAGTTCCATGTATGCTGCCAAGGAAGAGCCGGCCTGTTGCGTCTTGGCCAGCATGGCGTCCCAGGCAACGAAATCCCCCTCCGTGGTCTCCGTGACGTGGACGGCATCCCAATGATCGGGATCTCCGCCAAGATAACTCGCCGAAAAATCGTTATCAGGACGTTCGACCGGATTATACAGCCCCCAATACATCCCATTGATATAGAGGTGGACAAACATCCCGTGCGCTGACGGATTTCCGGTGGCCAATTGCAGGCTGCGGCCGAACTCGTCGCGGGTATACTGTTCGGTGAAACGGGCGGCGTCCCAGGAATAACCGTCGTTGGCGCCAGCCCGCAGTACAATCGTATCAAATTCAGCAACCGCCCCTTCGCTGGTGCCGAACAACGGATATTGGAGTAGGGTTGGCCCATATTCGTCCCTGAAAACCAGGCGGAACGAATGTTTTCGCGTGGCGCTGTGCTGGCGGAAGTAGCCACCGTGAATTCGCAGGCCGGCATCGACCTGGAAGCCCGTACTCCCATCCGGATTAATGAGTTCAATCGATGTCGGCCGTTCCCAGGCGAAGCCACTGGCGGTCGAATTCGTATAAATCCCGTTGGGGCCGAACAAATCATCGATATCCATGACAATGGACATCGTAGGAATCGATTTCAGGTCATCCTGGATTGTGGCAGCATAGATGCCGCCGAACAGATCCCCGCCCAGCGGATTGCCACTCGCATCGAATGTGCCAATAACGTCCGTATCGAGCCCGTAGTCGGGGGAGGTTCCACCCCATGTCGCTGGGAAACCGGCGTCTAACGTTGCCTGGTAGCCTTGCTGGACCACATCGTTTGGGAAGATGTAAGTCTGAGTATCAACATTCGTGGGCAGGTAATCCTCCTTGAATGCAGCCGCTCGAAGCACGGTCGTCGCGCTGATAGTCAGCGGTTCCGTGTAGCGCGTGCTGCTGGCTGGGGTTGGTGGCAGTCCGTCCGTTGTGTAGTAAATTTCGGCCCCCGGTGTCGTCGATGTGATCATGAGCTGGAATGGAGTATCGTAGATTCCACGGTCGACGCTGAACTGCGTGTCCGCAATGATCCCGGCATATCCGTTGTTGTTTGGACAACCGGGAGTCGGCTCGTCAAAATAGCGGAATGACATGGTTGTCGTGACGCCGACCAACTCGGGAACAATCAAAAAATCCTCATCGTCGGCTGCCAGATTGAGTCCATGAATTGCCAGGATATTGTCGCCCTGCTGTAGAAGCCCAAGGTGGTCACTGATGTTGATGGTTTCGAACTGAATAGCCAGTTCATCATCGCGGTTTGCCATCGCCGTTGCATTGAATAGCGGCGCGACGGGAGCATTGCGTTCGGCGATCTTGGTGCCGTTGAGATAGGCAATGAATCCGTCATCATACTGCATTCGCAGCAGGAGTTGATCGAATGATGCCGGATCGGTGGCCATGCTGAAGGGCGCCCGCAGGTAGACGGATCCATTCTGACCGAATAGATCATCTAACAAATCGACCTGATAGATCTGTTCATAGCTGAGCAGGTCGTACCCAAGAATTTCCACTTCCCCCAAGGAAAGGACATCCGCCTCATCGTTGTTGCCTTGTCCAGCCGTTCCGGACAGGTCCGGATCGGGTGTCCGTGTGATCCGGATTGTTTGTCCGATCACCGGTGATCCACCAGCCAGTTCCACGAGGTCGAGGCTGAGTGTTGCCGGCCCCGAAGGATACGAGTAGCCTGCGTTTTCAGGATTCAGTAAAGAAGATGTGAAAACAACTGCCTGATTTGAATCTAGAACCTGAACCGTGATGTCGCGTAATCGCGATTGGCAGCAACCGGTCCGGTTATGGAGGGTAATCTGCTCCAACACATAGGAATTTCCCAGGTCGACCTGCCACCACGATGGGAGATTTTGTCCGGCATAGGTGTGGGTGAAATTATCGTAGGATCCGTCGATGGCCCTATCGGGTGTGTAACTTGCCAGAAGCGAGGATTGTGTGGCCACTCCCTTTGGTGCCAGGTTGGTCAAATCCTGCCCGGCGCTACTACCCGTCGGATTGGTTTCGTAGCCAACTCCCAGTGTGGCCGGGATGGATTCCCCGGACACAAATGGTATTAACAAACTTGGATTCTGCGAACCTTGGCTTGCCTCGCTACCTGCGGTGAAGTCGGTAGCCGAGTTATGATCGGAATTGCCCGTGCGGCTGAGTATGACATTCAATCCTCCCAGGCCTGAGACTGCGGAATCGGACCATGGCAGGTCATCGGCCGTTAAGCTGAATCCGTTCACCGATGTGTTGAATGAAGCGATGTGATTTTCCGTATATCCCCAGAGAACCACGTCGCGGACTCGGCCGGTATTGTCGATGAGCATTACCCAGCCCGGTTCGGTGGCAGACCAGGATATCGATCCCAGACCATTTTGGTATTCGTTTGTATAGAGAACCTGGCCGGCCGGGAGCGATGAGGAAAAGTTCCAGCAGTATGAATAGACCTGATTGATATCACCGTTGTCAGGATTGTTGAATGCCACGCACCAACCAAGCGTATTGATTTCCTGATCCGAGACGTTTTGGATCTCAACCCAATCCAAATTACCCACACCCAATTCGGTGATCACAACCGTCGCGGGCGGGGTGTCAACCATGTTCGTCCAGGTGGAATCATCGAATCCCGAATCGGTCCAGGATGTACCGAGCGAGTCGTCCGTAGGTACGATGTAGTGAACAGCCGATCCAGGGCCGGCCAGCGTCTGGTTTGTCTGCTGGATTCCGTACGAGATATCTGTCTGTTGTGCTGGGAATTCGGGTGAGTATTCGAACACGACGTATGTCTCGAACGTGGCGGGATCCTGATAGACGAGGGCTAGATACTCGCCATCCGCGTCCAGTTTGAAATTCGTATGGTAGTAACCTCCCGCATCGATGTAGTTGTCTAACACGCCGCCCATCCCATCGTCGGGTGCCGAGGCGAAGACGATCAGATAGCCACCATTTGGGAGAAGAATATCTGGCAAAGACCACTTTTCGAGTTGATCCGGATCGTCCGTAAGAAAGTAATTGCCCAGGTCAACGCCGGTCAATCCTGGATTGTGGATTTCAATCCAATCGGAATAGGAACCATCCCCATCGAGGAATGCGTCGTTGTTGGACGCCATGAACTCGGTAATCAAGAGGGCTTCGGCGGAGAGGAGACACCGGGGTTCGAGCCGCTCGATCCTTCGAAGCAGCTTCGCGGAGCGACGGCATCGAGTCTGTCTTCCTGCCCGTCTCTTAGTTCGCCACGGTATCTTCATGAGCATGCTTTCGTAAAAAGGATTGAAAGCGAAGAAGATTCCTTGAGTTGTTGGATTCTTGATCTCTTTCCCAGCGATTCGATCCAGACTGAACGGATCGCCGTGGTATACGTTACCAATCCAATATTTGATTCTGGGCATAAACAGGCAACTGTGCAAGTTTTCGCCCGTTGTATTCCTTCAAGGATTTGCACGATTTGCGTGGGCTCGGCGGTACTCTCCAGCGGTCATTCCCGTGCTCTGCTTGAACAACGTGCTCATGTATTCTGAGTGCATGAAGCCGGTCATCTTAGCGATCACTGGGAGTTTGTAATTCGTGTCGGCTAGAAGCTGCTTGATACGTTCGATCCGAACGCGATTGATTTCGGTCTTGAGGGATTGGCCGACGAACTTGGCAAAACGCCGTTCTAATGTGCTGCGGGATAATGGTAGTCTTTTCACCACGTCGGAAACGCTGATTCCGTGGCAGGCATATTTCTGTATAAACCGCAACGCGGCAACGACTTCCGCATCGTCAATTGCCAGCATGTCGGTCGACTTGCGTGTGACTACCTGGAGTGGATCAATCAAGATCCGTTCCCTGGGGGGGGCCCTACCATCGATCATCTTGGCCAATAGGTCGGCTGCTTCAAATCCGATCCGCTGGGTATCGTTCTCGACACTGCTGAGAGGTGGATCGGCCAATTCGCACAGTAGATCATCATTATCGATACCGAGCACCGCAATATCGTCCGGAATCCGGATCCCCTGCTCGCGGCAAACACCTAGGACCTGCAAAGCGCGGATATCATTGCATGTCAGCAAGGCTGCCGGTTTCTCGAGAGCCACGAGCCAACGGCCCAGATCCTCCTCGTGGAGAATTCCCTCCGCTTCGGCACGTGACGTATCCGCCAAGCGGGGATAGGGGCTCTCATGAATGTTCGGTTGAATATGGTGCTTCGCTAGATACTGGATCATGAACGTCCGGCGCCGGTCCGAGTAATTGGCGCCGGCAAATCCGCAAAACGCAAAGATCCGATATCCGCGGCCAAGGAGATGGTCGCATGCCATTTGGACCACGGTTTTATCGTTTGTCTCAATCACGGGGATCCGTGGCAATGCAAACCGGCCTCGGAGATCGACTGCCGGTAAATCGAGTTTCTGGATGGTCTTGGCCAGTAGCTTCGTTTCAATACGCGCAATCACACCGTGGCCCTGCCATGTCCTTAGCCAGGTAGGAGGGGCGTCGCCAAGCGCCCGTTCGTGTTGATAGATGGACCAGTCCGTGTGGGTCCGCGCGTAGGCGGCAATACCACGGAGGACCCCACGGCCATAGGCCCGAGAGGATTCGATCAAAAGCGCAACCTTGATCCGTTTATCCGAGGATCCTGCCACGTTCGATGGATCATGCTTTCCTTTCACGTCGACCTCGCGGAATCGATCCTGTTTTTCTGCGTCAAAATCGCTGCCCATGACAATTCCCATGGAATGCCATTGTGCAGAATAAAACATAACATGTTTTATATCAAGGGGATATGGAAGTATCTAGTCGTATAGAGCCAGCAAGGATCTGACGCAAAATCTCAGAATATTGCACGAAATATACAATGACAGGTGCGTGTCAGGTGGTTAGGATGTATGGTACGCAGAGGCGGACCTATTCCCCATGATGTGTGGGCGACCGGAAGAATCACCTTCCATTTTCGTTATCGAACTCTGCCCCTCAGAAAAGGAGACAATACGGGAAAGGAAATTATTTTTCGGCAAGTCCTTAGGAAAAATCTTATACCCTGATTTCAACGGAAGATATTCGAAACGCTAATGAATTGAATCGTTTTTTTACTGCGGTGAGGTAAGCATCATGAGAAGAATTCTGACTGTGGCGTCGGTTCTGTTTTTCGTGCCATGTGCACTAAGTAATGCACAAACAATCATTTTACCTGGATCTCCAACAATCACGAACCACGCGCTGGGGGGAACCGCAACTCAATCGACAACTGCCTATTCGCGAGGCCCCCAGAATGCGGTCGACGGTTTTCTGGGTGAGCCGGGAACGCATACCTCGGGGACTGCGACGGACCCGTGGTGGCAGGTGGTATTCAATGCGGGCGATCAAGACATTGCCCAAATCGTACTGTACAACCGCACGAACTGTTGTCAGGAACGTTTGCGAGACATCACGGTGCGTATCCGGGATGCGGCTGACACGACCGACCGGTTCGTTTCTCCGGTCTTGAATCCCGACAACGTTCTGGCAGGCCCAGCGACGTTGGAATGGGATGTCATGGCGGCCAATGGCGGTTCGACTGTTAGTGGCGGGATTGTTCGTGTGGAGCGGGCTTCCGATCCTGATTCGACCGCGGATGATGCGAATGTGTTGACACTCAACGAGGTTCAAGCCTTTGCCAACGACTATTTCCCAGGTGTCCTAGTCCGCGACAACAACCTGGCTCTCGGCCAGCCAGTCACCCAATCGACCACCGCGTACGGTGGCGTTCCAGAACGTGCCGTCGATGGCAACACGGATGGAATTTGGGGGAATAACTCGGTGACTCACACGGCGGGTACCGAGGAGAATCCGTGGTGGCAGGTCGATCTGGGCGGTATGAGTCTCATTGACGGCATTTCCATTTACAATCGTGATGACTGCTGTGGGGATCGCCTGAGCGACATCGTCGTGGATATCCTGGATTCGGATGGCTCGACCGTGCTAGCAACATCCGGTTTGCTAAATCCAGGCAATGCGATGTATGGCCCGCCAATTCTTGCCGTGGATCTCACAACACAAGGAGTGTCGGGACGTTTTGTCCGCATCACCCGGATGACCGCCGTGGGTGGATTTTTATCCTTAGCCGAAGTGGAAGTCTATGGCGTACCGGAACCTGCAACGCTTGTCCTGCTGGCCCTCGCATTCTGCGGGTGGTTGGTAATTCGTGGACATCGTCCGAGATAAAAGATAGACTGAGTTTTCAACGACTTGTCGAAATGGGATCGTAC
>JAFGFZ010000199.1 GCA_016930815.1 Pirellulales bacterium
ACTAGAAACCATCGGAGTTTCGATTTCATGTCTTCTTACCTCAAGTCCTAAATCAGGAGATCGAACATGGATGTACTTACCCGCAGCGAACTGCTAGCAGTGCAGCGTAGACTTCTTGCGGCGCCCTGCCAGTAAGCATGCCACGAGCGCCGAGGCTGCCAAGACCCAAGCCGCCGGCTCGGGAACCAGCGTCACGCGGTCGACTGCGACATGCGTGCCATTACCCACCAAAACGTTCGGCGATGCGCCGAACTCAAAACCTGCGAATATGAGATTCACGCCGGTGATATCTTCGCTCGATCCGGCGATCGGTCCCAGCGTGAAAAGACTGACGCCGTTATCGACAGACAGGCTGATTTGGTCCCCATTCCGCAAGATCGAAAGCAACGCCGATCCTGAATCCCCCATCGCATTCCCTAACCGCACTGCATCGGCCGCCGCGGAGATGATCGGTGCGTTATTGAACGACGTAGCAATGGCGCCCGTCTGCAGTTCGAAAGTCATTTCGGTCGACGAAGTGTATCCACCGTCAGGTTGGAGGTAGGTGGAGCCTCCGCCGACTTGCATGTAGGCGTGACCGGGATTTCCCGTATCATCGCCCAGACCGCCCGAGGCAATCACGCCGCTGGCGCCGACAAGTTCCATAAAGAGTGTGCCCAACACAGGGGCACCCTGATTCCAGTCGAACTCCATGGTTGCGGTGAAGTCCCCCGACCAAGAGACCGCGCGCGAGAAAATCGCTGTCCCGTAGCCACCCACGTTCGTGTCGTTCAATTGGGTGGCGCGGAGCGCGCCAGCGCCCGTTTCGTACAAAAATGTCGTGGCCGTGATCCCACCCACGACCGGAGCGCCCCAGACCGCTTCCAATGCAGCATTGTCGGCATAGTCGAAGTCGTCAATCAGTTGTGCTGAAGCAGGAATTGCAAGAAAGGCCACGAGGCTCGTCACGATCATCATGCGGTAGGCGTTCATTGCGGTCATTGTGTTCTCCTCGAAGTCTCGAAAACTATGGGGCATGAGCAACTCAGCAAAAGAAAGAAAAAAAGTGCTAGACAGTAGAACTTTTTACGCAGCCTGTAGCTGCCGGTCCAAGGGTGAATTCAGCAAATCTACGATCACTTGATCCTTCGTGGAAGTTCGTGTTCACAGTTTCGTTAGACACGCAGCGAAGGGACCTCATGCAGTTTGCCCATCCTACCAATTTCTGCCCCGCTGTCAAGAAGCCCCGCCACTGCTCCAAGACCCGAATATCGCCAAATCCGCGATGGAATTCGGTCCGCCCTGTAGCCGGTCGGCAATGATGAACGAGGGCGAACGAAATGCGCCGCGTAGTTCGTCGTGTTGCCAGGATCTCGGGCACCAAGGGTGTCTCTGGCGTTCTTGATGTTATCGACACGAAGGGGCGATTCGCCACTAGCGAATGTTGGCGATCGCCTGTGTCACCTGGAGATGCCTCTTGTGGCACCGCGTGTTGAAGCGATCGTCGCGACCGAAGCTGACTTGTGCCGGCCTAGGGATGGCTTGACCCTGCGGAAGGCTGCTTGATCTGGCCCGTTCCGGAGGGATAGAATGATGACGCGTTGAATGAGGCAGAATGCGATCGCCCCGACGGCGGAAGAGCTGACGCCATCTTCATCTTCCAGTCAAACCAGCAGGAGCTTCTATTATGAAAGATCTCATGACCCGACGAGGGTTCGTACGCGCAGCGACGGCGGGCTCCGCCGCCCTCGCGGCATTTGGCGGCGGGAGCATGGCGCCCGCGAAAGTCGCCGGCGCGGACCGGCTGGCCCTGCTCGGTGGTACGCCTGTCCACCAGGGCGGCTGGCCTGGGTGGCCCGAGTGGCGCCAGGCCTGGGAACCCCGGGTGCTCGACGTTCTGCGGAGCGGAACCTGGAGCTGTTGCGGCGGCGGCGGCCAGGTCGCTGATTTCGAGGAAGGCTACGCGAAGTTGCTCGGGGCCAAACGCTGCGTGGCCATGGCAAGCGGCACCACCGCGCTGATTACCAGCATGCACGTGGCGGGCGTGGATGCCGGAGATGAGGTGATCACTTCGCCCTACACGTTCATCGCCACCTACAATACGATCCTCATGCTCCGGGCGCTGCCGGTTTTCGCCGATACCGATCCAGCCACGCTGACGATGGACCCGGCCTCGATCGAAAGCCGGATCACCGATCGCACTCGGGCGATCGTGCCGGTACATATCTATGGTTTGCCTTGCGACATGGACCCGATCAACGCGATCGCAAAAAAACACGACCTGGCAGTCGTGGAAGACGCGTGCCAAGCATGGCTCGCCGACTACAAGGGCAATAAATGCGGCACGCTCGGTGACCTGGGTTGTTTCAGCTTCCAGAACTCCAAACACCTGCCCGTCGGCGAGGGCGGCGCGATCGTCGGCAACGATGAGGAGTTGATGGATCGTTGCCAGTCTTTCCATAACTGCGGCCGATCCTTCGGCGACTTCCAGGGCAGTGGCTGTTTCACCCGGGGCACCAATTTCCGCATGAACCATTACCAGGCAGCCATCCTGTCACAACAGTTTGATAAACTGGTCCAAGAAACCAAGATCCGCCAGGCGAATGCCGACTACCTGACGGCCGAGCTGAAAAAGATACCCGGCATTGAGCCGGTCCGGTCGCCGGAGAACAGCCGGGCGGTCTGGCACCTGTACGCTTTCCGATACGATCCGCGCCAGTTCAACGGACTGCCACGCGACAAATTTCATAGAGCCCTCGACGCCGAGGGCATCCCGAATGGTGGCGGATATAGCGAGCAATATTTCGACGGGCTGCTCGACGAGGCAATCGCCTCGCGGGGCTTCAAGCGGCTATTTCCCGCCGAGCGGCTCAAGCAGTACCGCGAAAGCCTCGAAGAGCTGCAAGGTAACAGGCAGGTGTGTGAGACGACCGTCGCGATCTTCCACTCTCTCCTGCTGGCCGATCGGAGTGATGTCGAGCATATCGTCGAGGCAATTCGCAGAATCCACACCCACAGCGCCGCGTTAGTCTAGCCTGCATATTTCACGCGTGGGCGGTGGGCGGAAGAAGTTCAAGTGAGCCTGACATGTTTTTCGATCAGGCCAAAGTTTCATGACGTGAGCGCCATCGTCGCCACCCCCACCCATGGGGCTCATGGTGGATCGAATTGGCCTCAGATGATACAAGCGGAGGTAAGGAATGCATCGATGAGCCCCTTTAATAATGCGTAAAGGAAAAGATAAATTCGCACAACTTCGAGCAGTGGCCGTTGAGTTGTTCGGTTTGGGACAGCAGCAACGTATACGCACATCCATAATATAAGCTCCGAAAACCAAGAGGATCATTGCGACGTATGCCGAAGGCTCCGGCACGGTAGTACCGGTAGGGCTCGTTTCATTCTGCCCGAAGTTGGTCTGCCAGATGGCCAGATCAGAACTACTTAGCGGATCAGGCGATCCACCGCGCTGCCAGATGAGGAAATCAGCCCCA
>JAFGFZ010000200.1 GCA_016930815.1 Pirellulales bacterium
GATCACCCAATCCTCCGGGGCATTGCCAATGGGGATATCTGGGGACCGACCGATGTCTATACGGTCCGACTTCCCCTGCCCGGCGATAGCCAGCCGCTTGTTTTGGGGCAGGTAGTCGCGGGCATGCAACCTGGCGATCCGCCCGTGGACGGCAAGAAAAATGATCCGATGATGCCGATTGCCTGGACGAAAACCTACACCGGCAGTAGCGGGAAACCTTCCCGCGTGTTCACGACCACGATGGGTTCTTCGCAGGACCTTGCCAGTGCAGGATTCCGGCGACTCCTGGTCAACGCATGCTACTGGTGTACTGGATTGGAAGAGAGGATTCCCGAGAAATCGGACGTTGATCTGGTTGGGGAATACGATCCGCTTCCATTCGGATTTGGGAAGCACAAACCGGGGCTCCGGCCTGCCGATTGGAATTTGCCGAGCAGACCATAAATGAAAATTCGAATTGCGATCTTAGGTGCCCGAGGCTATACGGCCCGGCAATTGATTGAACTACTACTTCGTCATCCGGGAGTGGAAATTACATGCCTCTCGACCCGGGATTCGGATCGTCCGCCTCTGGCCGAGGTCCATCCGGTTTTCGCTGGACGGCTCGATCTCCGGCTAGAGAACAGCACGCCGGACAGCGTTGCTGATCAGGCGGATTGTGTCTTCAGTTGCCTGCCGCATGCGGCCAGTGCCGCATTTGTTGCCCAACTACTCGACCGGGGACTCCGCGTGGTCGATTTCAGCGCTGACTACCGTCTAACGGATCCGGATGTTTACCAAACGTGGTATGGCGTGGCACATCCCGATCCGGATCGATTGGCGACGGCCGTGTATGGTTTGCCAGAACTATTCCGCGAATCCATTCGGACCACGCAATTGGTGGCGAATCCGGGTTGCTATCCGACATCGGCCATCTTGGGATTGGCACCCCTTCTTCAAGCGGGTTGCATCGCGGCCGATGGTTTGGTTATCGATTCCAAGAGTGGTGTTAGCGGGGCGGGCCGCAATCCCAAACCGAATTTGCACTTTCCAGAGTGCAATGAAAGCGTTGCCGCGTATAGTATCGGCTCCCACCGCCATATGCCGGAAGTCGATCAACTGCTATCCCGCGTTGCAGGCCAGACGATCGAGGTCATCTTCACCCCCCACTTGATCCCCATGGACCGTGGAATCTTGACAACCACCTATGGCACGGCATCGGATTCATGCAGTCCGGATCAGTGCATGGATCGGATGAAGGATTTTTACAGCGGGGAACCGTTTGTTCGCGTCGTTGACAAACCGCCAACAACGAAGCAGGTCCTTGGGACAAACTATTGTGATATCTATACAACCTGGGTGCGAGGGAAGATTGTGGTTGTTACTGTGATTGATAACCTGATCAAAGGGGCATCCGGCGCGGCCGTCCAGAATTTTAATATCATGTATGGTTTTGATGAAACCACGGCACTCTTGTGATGGGGATCGAATGTATGCCAATTGAACTTCCCCTGGGTTTCCAGGCTGCTGGTGTTTCTTGCCACATCAAGGGAGATCCGAAGAAACTCGATCTGGCTTTGGTCGTCACGGACCGTCCTGCTGTGGCTGCGGGTGTTTACACCCAGAACCTTATCTGCGCCGCGCCGGTCGTGATCGATCGCGCGCGAACACCGAGCGATTCCATCCGCGCGATCGTTGCCAATTCGGGTGTTGCGAACGCCTGTACGGGTACCCAGGGATTGACCGACGCACGGCGGATGACACACTGCGTGGCTGAGGCAATTGGCGCCAAAGAAGATCAGGTCCTTGTCTTGTCCACGGGTGTGATCGGTGCCATGTTGCCGATGGTCAAGATCGAAGCCGGTATTGCGGCGGCTTGCGCGAAATTGGGTCGATCCAGCGCGGATCTTTTATCGGCGGCGCGCGGCATGATGACCACCGATACCGTCCCCAAAATCTCGGAGCGGCGGCTGGAATTGGAGGGCCATGCCGTCCGGGTCACCGGCTTCTGCAAGGGGGCCGCGATGATCGGCCCGAACATGGCGACCATGCTCGGAATCGTCCTGACCGATGCATCGATGGCCGTCCCCGAAGCCCAGTTGGCCCTCGTCGAAGCGGTTGATCATTCATTTCATTGCATCAGCGTGGAAGGCCATACGAGCACGAACGACAGCGTTCTGCTGCTGGCAAATGGTGCGGCCATGGCCGATCGTTCGCTCGGTTATACGGCAAAATCCAAACTCCACTTGGCAATTCGCGCTGTTTGTGAAGACCTGGCTCGAGCCATTGTCGACGATGGCGAGGGGACCACACACTCGATTTCGATCGAAGTCCGGGGCTGCCGGAATACAGAGGATGCCCAAAGAATCGCCAGGACGATTGCGAACAGCCCACTGGTGAAGACAGCTATCGCGGGTGCCGATCCTAATTGGGGACGCATTCTGTCAGCGGCCGGCTATTCTGGCGTGTCATTCGAACCGCATCAGGTCCGGCTCGAACTCGGTGGCATCCTTCTCTACGACGAAGGAGCACCCGTTCCATTCGATGCAGCGGCCGTATCGCAGTCCATCGCCAGCCAGCGGAATGTCGATATCGTGCTGACCGTAGGCATGGGTGACGCGGCGGCCCAGTTCTGGACAACCGACCTGACGACCGAATACGTCCGCTTGAACGCAGAATACCACACATGACTCCAGCGTTCGTACGAATCCGACGAGGTGCCATATTCTTGTGCGGATTTCTTGTGGTCTCTATTGCTCTACATTACGTTCTCGCCCAGGGCCAAACGCTGCTTGATTCGATTTACTGGCTGGTGATCACGATCTCGAGCGTCGGCTATAGCGAACGATCCAGCGCACCGCCTGAAATTCAGATATTTACCATTGCGGTTATCCTGATTGGCATGTCGGCCGTTGCCTATACGTTCGGCGGTCTGCTGCAGTTGATGACCGAAGGAGAAGTCCAAAACGCATTGGGAGTCCAGCGAATGACGCGAGACATCAACAAACTTGAAGGCCATACCATTATCTGCGGTTACGGACGCATGGGATTCATTCTGGCCGAGGATCTATCGCGTCAGAACGTTCCGTTGGTTGTGATTGATGTAGCCCAGGAATGTGTCTCCAAGGCACAGGAGGATGGACATTTGGCACTGCGTGGTGACGCGACCGAAGAAGATATCTTGTTTGCCGCCGGAGTGACACGGGCAAAGACGCTCATTTCGGTTCTAAACGACGACGCGAATAGTGTTTTCCTCACGTTGACCGCCCGCAATCTCAATCCGGGATTGCATATTATTGCCCGGGGTGAAACTTCTGGAACAGAGAGGAAACTACTCCAGGCGGGAGCGACCCGAGTTGTCCTCCCAGCCGTCATTGGTGCCCGGCAAATAGCAACGCTTGTCACACGGCCGCACACTGCGGAATTGATCGATCGCATGACCGACCGGAGCAAACTCGATGTCGACCTGAAAGAACTCTCCGTGCCCCCGACCAGCCCGCTCGTTAATAAAACAGTCCGCGAGGCGGAAGCCGGCCGGCGCCATAAATTACTTGTCGTTGCCGTCCGCCGTGCAGACGGCAAGATGATCTTCAATCCCGACGCCAATCATATTTTTCTTGCCGGCGATACCATGATCCTGATGGGCCAGCCCAGTGATGTCCAGCGGTTTCGTACCGAGCATGAACTCTAGCCCGCATATTCACTTGATCCCCTCTCCGTTGCCATGGACAATGATCAACGCCTTCGGGAGATGGCAGCCCTCCGGGAGGCCGCCGAAACGAAGACACGATTGCTACTGACACGGCTTGGTCGAACGAAGCTAGAGGATACTCTAGTGGGTTCGGAAAAGGGGATCCGAGCGGTCATGCAACGTGCAGGATTGGTTTCGCGATTGGATGTTCCGGTACTTATCGCTGCTCAGATCGCGCAGCGCAGACTCATGGTGGCGGGTGTCGAGGCGGCCATCATCTGGAGCAGCGCATACCAGTTTTGAGGGGAGCCGGGCGTAAGCCGGCCCAGGATTCGTGGTGCTTCAATCCCCGTGGTGTGGGTTCGCGTTTGCGGTACGTGGTCGATCGAAAGCAGGGCCAATATGGCAACACATGCCGCGTCCAGTTGATCCCGGTGCATCCCAAGTTCCGAGATTGGAATCATGTCCATTGCGTTGAGCCGACGGGTCAGTTCACGGAGGAGTAATCCGTTGCGCTCGCCACCCCCCGTTAAGATCAGCTGGATTGGGGATGGTGTGTGGGGGACGTATTGGTGGAGGCAACGGACGATGGCAACCGCGATCAGATGCGTGACCGTACATAAAAGATCCCGTAGGCCATTGCCGTGCTGCGAACCCCAGTGAAGGGTTTCCGATAGAAACCAGTTCGTCGGAGTACCGGCCGGATGCCACTTGGGCCCCGGATGATCAAAGTAGGGGGCGGATAGGAGATGATCGAGAAGATCCGGATTACATCGGCCTTGCACGGCCAAACTGCCTCCTGGATCGAACTGCTGACGGCCGCCCGTCAGGCGGCTCGTCAGGTCATCCAGGAGTGCCATGCCGGGCCCGACATCGGTTGCCATGACATGACCCGCCGCGGAACCTTCACAGCCGGCCGGCAGGTAGGTCATGCGAGAGGTACGGCCAAGATCCAGGAGGATCCGGTTCCGTTTTGCATCGTGTAGAAGGAGCCACTGGGCAATCGGCTCAATCGGGCCGCCAACACCGCCATGTGCCAGATCGCGGGCCGGGAAGGCATCCATCACATTCAAGCCGGTCCGCTCTGCGAGCCGGGCAGCATCACAGAGTCCAATCTGGGCGTGTGGCCTGTTATCGATACAATGCCAAAGACCGGGTTCATGGGTTCCAACGACCAGCGGATAGGGCAAGGAATCGTCCTTCTCCACCGCGCTGCCACACGATTCTCCTATGAGCTGGGCTTGTATTTCGGCTAGTTCCGCGGCGAGCGAAGCCAATGGTCCCGGGGAAGACCCATGCCCTTCCACAATCGCGCGGAACTGCCCAGCCGCTGCCAACGGAAGACCACGGATCGCATTCCCGACCATTTCAGCGCGGGCGTCGAGCCCACGGCCATGGATCCGAAGGCAGACGGCAGCAATCCGCCGTATATCGGATGAAACGGCAATCCCGGCAACCGATCGAATCGGTCCGGTCGGATTGGATCGGATACGGTCTCTCATGGATATCCCAAATCGCCGCGTCAGGCCACAAGACGGACATCTTTCTTGGCCTGCCGTGCTGCCAAGACGAATTCCTCGAACATGCGAACATCCAGCGCGGATGCCGTGCTTTTTTCAGGGTGAAACTGAGTGCCAAGGGCAAACCAATCGGGGGACATGCTTTCGATTGCTTCAATGACCCCATCGGGGCACCGCGCGGTGACTCGGAAGCCTGGCGCCACCTCATCGACGGCCATATGATGCATGCTGTTGACACGGAGTTCGCCATCGCCATAGACCTCTTCCATCAGTGAATGCGGTTCGATCACCAGGCCATGCCGATGGGCTGGGTCCATGAAATCCCGATGCGGAAGGGCATTGGGTTTATCTTCGGGGATGTGAAGGAATAAATTGCCGCCGTGGGCCACATTGAGAAGCTGCATACCAACGCCAATTCCAAAGATTGGTATCTGGCGATCCGAAGCGAGTCGGACGAGTTTTCGATCAAAGATTTCCCGCCGCTGGTGAAGAAGCCGAACCGCGGGATGCAACATCCAGCCATCGCGCCGTGGATCAAGATCAGCACCTCCAACAAGCAACAGGCCGTCAATCCGATCCAGGAACGCTTCGATGTCCTCTTCTTTTTCTAGCGGGGGCAATATCATGGGTAAACCGCCCACCTGGAGAATGGCATCATAATAGTCGGCTGAAACGAAGCTGAAAGCGGATTCGTTGTCATCGGTGGTACGGTAATCGGCGTTGATTGCAATGATTGGCTTGAACATGTTACTCTGATTCCCTCCATGCGCTATGACAATGTAAAAGGTGACTAGGGAGTCTGGGCGGAACCGCAGAGGATCCTATGATCCGAAGGAAGGAAGACGCCATTCCACTGTGCCGCTGGAAGGATCTGTTCCGCGAGTAATTCGCGGAACACGATCGTCTCGAAGAACGCGGTCACCAGGTAGGAGGGCGAATGCCAGTTTTGTCCGCCCTGGAGTGCCGTCCCTGACACGATCCTTGATAATCCAACGAGTGAATCTGCAAAATGCGCCGAGAA
This sequence comes from Pirellulales bacterium, assembly GCA_016930815.1. GTDB lineage: Bacteria > Planctomycetota > Planctomycetia > Pirellulales > Lacipirellulaceae > JAFGFZ01. The sequence continues at coordinate 6,212 of JAFGFZ010000200.1, forward strand.
GTCCCGACGCACCCTTGCGTCGACATCCTGTTCTTTTGGCCGGCAGGTGCTCCCTCATGGAATGGATACCGTATCGTACAACCACGATACGAACGAAAAAATCGTGCCGTGAGTCTATCAGGCTTCCAACCCGGCTCAAGGCACTCCAAACATATAGCGTCTCGTTCTATTTGCTAGCACAAGATCATGTGCTAGCAGGCGCTGACCGTTTACCGAACTTTCGCCAGACGATATCGTGATAGCTCTGGAAATCGATGCAACTTGAACCACAAAATCCAGCCTGTGCCAACCCAATACCGTGAGGTTTTTTCATATTCGAAGTCGCCAGATTTTGGCCATTCATTCAAACCAAACCAGTGCGTCTGGCACGGGCAAAGACATTGGACCTGTTCGGATGTTTTACAAACGCGTTTGTATTGAGGGTTTTGGTTATTCGCTTCCAAAGGAGGCAATATCAAGCCGTCAGATTGAACACCGGTTAGCGCCACTTTATGAACGGCTCAAATTACCGGAAGGCCGGCTCGAACTGATGTCGGGTATCCGGGAACGCCGGTTTTGGCCCGAGGGGACACGGATTACCGTCCCTAGCGCGGCAAGCTGCGAGATGCTTCTGGCCGCAACGAGATTCGATCGCCACAAGATCGGAGCGCTGGTCCATGGATCCGTCTGCCGCGATTTTCTGGAACCAGCCACTGCCTGTGGAGTGCATGCGAGGCTCCATTTGACCGGCGAATGTATCATCTATGATATCTCCAATGCCTGCCTCGGCATTCTCAATGGGATCGTCCAAGTTGCGAACATGATCGAGCTAGGTCAAATCGAGGCCGGGTTAATAGTGGGGACGGAAAATAGCCGCGCGTTGGTCGAGCGGACAATCCAAGAACTCAACCAGAACACAGGTCTGACCCGTGCCTCGATCAAGGAGTCGATTGCTTCGCTGACGATTGGTTCCGCCAGTGTCGCCGTGCTGCTGTGCGATCGCGATCTGAGTCGATCTGGCAGCCGCCTTCTTTCAGCGCGATGGCATGCCAACACATCCGAGCATGAACTCTGCCAGAGCGATGGATTGGAAACCTTCATGCGGACCGATAGCCAGCGCCTCTTGAGGGAAGGTATTGCCACCGGATTGGCCACGTTTACTCGTTTTCTCGACGAACTGGATTGGACCAGAAGCGACATCCAGAAAACGTTCTGTCACCAGGTGGGCATCGCGCATCAGAAGCTGCTATTTGAAACCCTTGGCCTGGATCCAGCGATCGATTTCACCACATTGGAATATCTGGGCAACACTGGAGCGGCTGCCCTGCCGGTCACAACGGCCCTCGGCATTGAACAAGGCCATGTCCTGCCTGCTGACCGCGTGGCCCTGCTTGGAATCGGCTCAGGTATCAACTGCCTGATGTTGGCGACGGAATCACTTGAATCAGCCGTTGTCGCCGGGAGTGGACTGTGAACCGGCTCTGGGAGCCGCTGAGTTTGAATCCGTGCTGGAAGAATTTTCAGAATCCGTGTCCGGCAATGCCTCCGATTCCGGGCCTTCCGACGCGTCTTTTTCGGTCGGATTGGCTGCCGAGGGATTGCTTGGTTCGGGAGTTATCGTGAAGGGTGCCCTGGATGGAAATGGTGCATCTCGGCGAATCTCACGTGGCTCCTTGAAGACCGCGATCAAGAGCAGAATCATGATCACCGCGCCGACGGCCACGAGGGCCCACATCAAAAGCTGGCTCTCCGAATCATCCCGAGTGCCGGCAAGCTTTCGCTGGGGGCCCGATCGGGTGACTGGAATCCGCGGAGTCATGCTGGAAACATCGGAAATCGGACCACTCGCCGAGGCGGCTGGGATCGGAATTTCCTCGAGCTCTTCTTCGATGAGAGACGTCGAGATGACGGAAGATGGGGGTTTCTTCGCGGATGGTTCGCTGGATTGGACCGTATCTTCTTTCAAAACATCGGGCGATGGTTCCTTGGTTGGAACATTCTCAATTTCCACGACGGGTTCTTCTTCAATCGGCGCGAAACCGAGTTCGTCCTCCCCTGCGGAAGACGTCGCTTGGAGCATCGCCGTGTCGTCATCCGATGCAGAAACAGTATTGCTGCTCGGCGCAATGGGATAGGGCCGCTTAAGGCGTCCAATGGGATAATCGCTTTTCTTGATTCCATCGCGGCGATTCATCCGGTCGCCCAATCCACTGGACGGTTGATAACCTCGCTCCGACAGCCACTCGGCAAGGACATCTATCACTTCGTTCGCCGTCTGATAGCGATTTTCCGGCTTTTTGCTCATCATCCGGTTACAGATGTTGACCAAACTGGGCGAGGCATCCGGGCGGTCCTTATAGATGCTTGGTGGTGTTTCAAGCTGGTGCTTTAGCAGGCGTTCGCGGATCGATCCTTCATTGAATGGCGGGTGGCCGGTCAATAGGAAATACATCGTGCAGCCCAGGCTATAGATGTCGGATCGGGCGTCTGCCTTGTGGCTATCGAGCGCTTGTTCCGGCGCTAAATAGTCGGCTGTCCCAAGGACATGTTCTTCATGGGCTAACGTGAGGGATGGTTCGCCGGTCTCCTCAAACTTTGCCAACCCCATATCCAGGATCTTGACTGTCTTTTTCTTGTCGAGTAGGAGATTCGCCGGTTTGATATCGCGGTGGATCAGGCCCATCTTATGAGCATGCGATAAACCCCGCGCGGCTTGGAGAATATAATTGGCCGCGTCTTCGTATTTCAACGGTCCGTTCTCCGTAACAATGACGTGGAGGTCATCGCCCTCGACATACTCCATTACCAGATAGTGCGTGTTATTCTCCTTATCGACGTCCACATCATACGCACGCACGACATTCTCATCATCGAGTTGCGCGGCGGCGCGGGCTTCTTGATAGAATCGAGCCAAATAGGAAGAATCATCGACACGATTCTTGGGTAATACCTTGATTGCCACACGGCGTTGCATCAGAAGGTGCTCAGCCAAATAAACTTGGCTCATCCCACCCTTGCCAATATGGCCGAGAAGCTTATACTTGCCGAGCTGGAAACCCTTGTGCTTGCCACTGAGAAGCATATCGGCTTGCCAGCGGGTGATCAGTTTTTCTTCAACAAGTGCATCGGTGAACTGTTCCGGGGTTTCGGATAAA
>JAFGFZ010000201.1 GCA_016930815.1 Pirellulales bacterium
CTAACCCGCATATCTATTGCAATGGGTAGAATCCCACCTTGTCCAAACCGGATGCCGTCTTGCATCCTATCCTTTTCATAATAGATACCAGGTGCGTGCAGCCACCCGTTCTATCCGATCGCTTGGCATGTGTCGCGGTCAAGAGACCGCAACATAACAACGAACACGACATAACCGTGAAACCATAGTGGGCAGGTCTACCGACCTGCCGGTCTACCGACCTGCAGGTTTTCCGACCTGCCCCAGTTATCGCTCGTTTGATTCGGTATTCCATGATTTCCTTGATTATTATCATCGCGTTGCTGAATACCGCTTTGGGCTTTGTGATGGCGGTCTATGTCCTCCCGCCATCCCAACTGCCAATCCCGCGGTTCAAGCCGCCCAAGATCTCCTTGCTGAGGGCCAGGCATCAGCCGCATCCGGATCCCACGTCCCTGCTCGAGGGAGGATCTCTTGCGGATGAGATTCCAATCGAAACCGCGGCGGATACCATTGGAGATTCCTCTCTGGAAAAAGCCCAAGACGAAGTCGACCAATCCCCCGCAGAAAAAGTGCCTGAATTGCCCACTTTAGAACCGGTTGAATCAGGCCCGGAATCGTTCCCGGAATCCGATGACTCTGCCGAATCGAGCGAACAGGGGGAGTCCATCCCCGCAGAGGATGATGTCCATGATTTACTTGATGGACGGATTTCCGCGGAACCCATCGAGTCTATCGACCAAATTCCCCAGGAGTGGCTTTCAACACTTGACGAATATGGCATTGAAGCTGCGGGCCTGGTCGAAGTATCCGCTCACGTCCTCCGGTTAGAAGTAGGGGACTACCGGGATCGAATCGTACGCGTCGATAATGAACTTCGGAAAATGGAAGGGCGATTGAAGGCCGAGCAATTGCAGAAGTCCATTGATGAACTTCGCCAAATCAATCAAACCTGGTTGACCAAGCAGGCCGAATCCGCGAACCATCTGGGCAGCCGCATTGACACATTAAGTGGCCATCAAGCAACCTCTTCGCTCCTCTTGGATATCTTGGAAAACCAGCAGGCGCGGATCGAAACACTCTTTAGCAATCTGGCCGAATTGGACGTGAACGGAGATCCAGCGACATGTGAACGACGTATTTTCACGGAAATCCGGCAACTCCTTGATCTTGCCCATCTGCTTCGTGATCGAATGTTCGAGATGCTGTTGATCATCAAGAAAACAGCAAATCAGTTAGCCGAAATCAATCATTCGATGACAATAGACAAATTAACGAACCTGCCAAATCGGGCTGGCATGGAAAAAATGTTCTATGAATTGTTCCTCTCCGATCCAAGCCGTTCGCGGCAAGTCAGTTGTGGTCTGATGGATCTCGATCGGTTCACCCGGTTGATGGACCAATATGGCCCGGACGTTTGCGACAGGATATTGAGGGCAGTTGGCATCCTGCTCGATTCACTTCTACGCAAAAATCGTGGTTTCGATAGGATCGCACGCTTCGATGGCCAACGATTTCTTTTATTGATGGCGGATACAGGCCCTCGAGGCGCGATGAGCGCGATGGAACGTTTTCGCCAAACACTTGAAAAGACCAAGTTCGATCTCGCGGATCAAATCATCAAGGTTACGGCACAATGTGGAGTTGCAGAATTGGGTCCCACGGAAACCATGGAATCTTTTTTTGGTAGATTGGAAGCTGCCACTGAGGCAGCGAAACGCGAAGGGCGTAACTGCACGGCACTCGATGAGGGTCATGGCCCGAAAAAGGTCATTCCACCGAACTATCATATCAGAGGGCGGGTGATGATGTTGTAATCAATCACCTTCCGCGTCAATTCGACGTGCTTCAATGACTCGTTCATGCCCAGCCAGATCCCGATGGGACGCCACGAACTCCCATCCTGGTACGCTCTGAAAACATTCCCTGGCAGCCGTGGCAATCGCAGGTCCAATTTCACAGAGCAACCATCCGCCAGGACGAATCCAATCCGTCGATGTGGCGACCAGGCGCTCGATCACCTCGGTTCCGCGGGGGCCCGACACGAGCGCCATTTTAGGTTCATGGTCGCGAATATCTTTCGGCAACGTTTCAAATTCAGCTTCGGTAACATACGGTGGATTGCTGACGATCAGATGGTACCGGCGTCCGCCGGGGACCGAAGAGAAGAGGTCGCTTTCCACCCACTCGGTCCATTCGGTAACTCCCAATCGTTCGGCGTTGTTCCTTGCCACTTGGAGCGCGGCGGGGCAAATATCAATTGCCGTGACACGGCACGGCTGGGCGTGCCGCGCGAGGGCAATTGCAATGGCGCCACTCCCAGTCCCCACATCGGCGATTTCAAGAGGATGAGGCTCACAAGATCCCGCACGGATTGTTTTCGCTCGATCGAGAGCCGCCACGACCAGGGATTCGGTCTCCGGCCTCGGAATGAGCACAGTAGGCGAAACAGCAAATGACATCGAATAGAATTCCCGATGCCCCACCAAATAGGCAACGGGCGTGCCGCTGACACGGCGGCGGACCAGATCACGAAACGCCTCTCGTAGTGGAGCACCGGCCGGTTCGTGAAATGCCGTATACAGGTCGATCCGCTCGCAACCACGTGCTTTGGCCAATAGGACTTCCGCATCCAACCGGGGACTATCAATACCCTGTTTCTGAAAATAGTCCGCCGTCCACTGCAAGAGGCGACCGATCGTCCATTCCGGTGCATCAGACATGGCATTTTTTTAATTCGGAGATTTTGGATTTCGGAAAGTTGGATTTTGACCAATAACGTTCTTGGGTTTCACTTGGATTGGTGCTGGAACTTTCGGGATGACACCTTAAATGGCCGTGACAAGCACGACGATTGACAGGACAAGCATGCCCCAACGAACGAAGAACACTTCGTGTTTCCCGGCCGATTCGCAGCGCATCCAAATGAGCATGGCAATCACCCAATACCCTAGCGAAGCCCCAACAACCGATCGAAATAAGTGGCCTCCATCACGAGCGAGCAATGTGAGTGCCAACAGGAAGATGTTCTGGACCAATGCCCAGAGTAACAAAGGTCGATCATGCTGGCGGTTGGCTTGGGAGGACATCGTCCCTTCATTATACCATCCCACCCATGGAATCACGGAGCTGCTGCCGATCGTATTCGATCAGTGCCTCCGTGACTGGCTGGAGATCACCGGCCAGGATGTAGTCCAGTTTGTGCAATGTCAGGCCAATCCGGTGGTCGGTGAGACGATTTTGGGGGAAATTGTAGGTTCGGATCCGCTGGCTCCGGTCGCCGGATCCAACCAAACTCTTCCGGTGATCGGCCCGTTTTTGAAATTCTTCCTCGCGCCGCGCTTCGTAGAGCCGGGTTTTGAGAACACGGAGCGCCTTGGCCAGATTTTTATGCTGGCTCTTTTCGTCCTGGCATTGCACGACAATCCCGGTTTCCAGGTGCGTGAGGCGGATCGCCGATTCGGTTTTATTGACATGTTGACCACCGGGCCCACTGGCGTGGAATTTATCAACACGATAGTCTTCCGGCTTCAGGTCGATCTCAACATCTTCCGGTTCCGGCATAACGGCTACCGTTGCCGCCGAGGTGTGGATTCGTCCCTGAGCTTCGGTCTCCGGCACCCGCTGCACACGGTGGCCACCACTTTCATATTGCAGCTCACGGAAACAGCCCTCACCCGAAATGGCAAGTGAGATTTCTTTGAATCCCCCTAATTCAGTCGCATTGTGATCCAGGATTTCGATATGCCATCGTTTTGTTTCACAATGGCGTTTGTACATTTCATACAGATCACGGGCAAAAAGGGCCGCTTCATCACCACCAGTTCCGGCGCGGATTTCCATGATTAGCCGTGATCGGTTGGCATCCTCACCACCAACCGTCAAACTCAGGATCTCGTTCCAGATCGTTTCACGCTCTTGCTTCAAATCCGGCAACTCCTGCTCGGCCAGTTCGCGCAACTCTCCATCGTGGCCAAGAATGATTTCTTGAGCTTCCGCAATCTGATGATTTAATTCCTTGAAGCGGCGGTATTTGATAACAAGCCGGGCCAGCGAGCCGTGTTCCCGGACAACAGCCGTCATCTTGGCTGAATTTGCCAAGACTTCTGTGTCGAGGAGTTGCCGTTCCAATTCCTCGAATCGTTGCAATTTTCCTTCGAGCATGTCGCGCATGGCAAGAATCCGTGACGAACCGTACGATTGGGCAAGCCGCCCATCCCATCCGTAGGCTAGGCGCACAAGAGACACCAAGGAGAGCCATTCGGTAACTCAATCTGCCCAGACCGGCCCGCTTTTGGGATCCAGGGAACCAATGAAACGGTTCCGTGATTCAACGATTTGGTTATTCGCCGTCCGCCATTTCGGCTGCCTCGGACCCCTTTTTCCCGCGCTGGAGACTGGCATATCCGGCCTTGGCGAACTTCCGTTTGAACTTATCGATCCGGCCGGCCGTGTCCACGAACTTCAGCTTACCGGTGTAGAAGGGATGGCAAACGTTGCAAATGTCGACTTTGAGTTCCTTCCGAGTACTCCGAGTCGTAAATTTGTTTCCGCAGCCGCATGAAACCTTGGTTTCCATGTACGGAGGGTGAATATTCTCTTGCATGGTTGTGTATCCTGCCAATAGGTGAAAGGCCCAAGAATACCGCCTATTTTACTGGCCCTCCATCATGGGGGCAAGATGACCGGGTTGGATCACGACCTCCAAACCAGCGGGAACATCCCCAAATTCCGGACGGCCATTCATGGCCGTTTTCCGCCGTAGGCGGTAATTGGCCCGTGCTTGAGCACGGGTTCGCGAGATCGGGGTCACGCGAGATCGGGGTCAGACTTTAAATCGAGATCGAACGAGATCGGGGTCCGAGATCGGGGTCAGACTTTAAATATTAAATATTACTCCCCAGCTTAATTTCTGGATTCGAGATCGGGGTCTTCGAGATCGGGGTCAGACTTTAAATAGTAAATATTACTCCCCAGCTTCATTTCTGTGGATCTTGGTTAGGAGTTGTTTCATAACCTGGGAAATCTCGTATTTCCCTTCACAGACATTGCGGCGGATAATACTGACTGCAGCTGAACTGATCCCGCCGTAATGGGCGCCTACGTCACGATTCGTTAGGC
>JAFGFZ010000026.1 GCA_016930815.1 Pirellulales bacterium
CGGTGACGTAGCCTACCCTGGCGTGGGGGATATCGGCGAGCCTTTTTTCGAAAGCATCCGCTCGATCGGGCGGCACTTCGCAAAGGAACCGGCTATTCGATTCGCTAAAGAGAAGGACGATGGTGTGACCGGCGTCTTCGGGATGGGGTACGGCGGCAAGATCTATTTCCGCGCCATATCCGCCGGCGAAGCACATCTCGGCCGCAGCGACAGCCAGTCCCCCTTCGCTCAAGTCGTGACAGGCTCGAACGAGAGACGTGTCCATGGCAGCATGCAGGGCTGCAAAGGTCCGCTTGGCCAAGGGGGCATCGATGGCGGGGACCGCGAGCATGGAATCCGGATCAGAGATCCGGGTATCATGCCCCGGCTGGATTTCGAAGGGAGCTCTTGATAGGGGATCGAGCGGACCGGTGTTCCAACACGAACCGGAATTCTGCGCCTCCGATCGCATGACGAGCGACCAGTGGGATCCACCGAGTTCATTCTTGGTTAGGCCGACAATGTAGAGAAAGTTGCCTGGTGTTTTGAGATCCATGCTAACGCACTTCGCCGCGTCATGAACCAGGCCGATTGCACTGATCAGGAGCGTTGCGGGAATCGCGATGGTTCGCCGCTCGCCCGTTTTTTCATCCGTGAAACTATACTCGTTGTTCAGGCTGTCCTTGCCACTGATGAATGGAGTCCCATAGACAATTGCCGTCCCGTGGCAAGCAATCGCTGCACGGACGAGGCTTCCAAGCGTTTCAGCCCGTTCGCAGTCGCCCCAGCAGAAATTGTCGAGCAGGGCGATCCGGCTGGGATCCGCTCCCACGGCAACGCAGTTTCGGACCGCTTCGTCGATCGCGCTGGCAGCCATGTGCCCAGGATCCAGATCGCCGTAGAGTGGATTCATACCGCAAGCAATGGCGACTGCGCGGTCCGATCCCAGGAGTGGCCGCAGGACAGCCGCGTCACTCGGGCCATCTTCATGGATTCCAACCAATGGTTTGACAACACTTGTCCCTTGAACTTCATGGTCGTACTGGCGAATTACCCACTCCTTGCTGGCAACATTGAGCGAACCGAGAATGGCCAGGAGTATATCGGTGGAATGATTGGCCGTGGCCGGGAATCGCGGGGATCGTTCCGTACTGGATTGCTGTTGCCGTGTATCCAACTTCCAATGGGGCGCCGCAGGGTGGTACACAGCGTCGCGGACAACAGAAGGCCGGCCATGATGGAGGAAGTCCATCGGCAAATCACCGACGATCGTCTCTTTGAATTTCAAGATGAGTCGGCCGGTTGGAACAAATTTGCCCAGAACGAAGGCATCGACTCCCTCGGACTTGCTCAAGGCGATCAGTGCATCCACTTTCTCCTGGGGCACCGAGAATACCATCCGTTCCTGGGCTTCGGAGATCCAGATTTCGGTGTAGGACAAACCCTCGTATTTTAGCGGCGCCCGATCGATCCAGACTTCAGCGCCAATCGATTCGCCCATCTCACCAACCGCACTCGAAAAGCCGCCCGCACCGCAGTCGGTCACGGCGTGATACAGGCCACGATCCCGCGCAACGAGCAATACATCGAGTACTTTTTTTTCTTCAATGGCGTTACCAATCTGCACAGCTCCACCAGAGATATCTTCACTTTCGCTTGTCAGTTCGGCACTGGAAAATGTCGCCCCGTGGATGCCGTCTCGACCCGTCCGTCCACCCAGGACAACAATGGCATCACCAGGTTGTGGTTGTTTGAAGGATTGATCACGCGGTATTAGCCCCAGGCTGCCGCAAAAGACGAGCGGATTGCCGAGGTACCGCGGGTCGAAGTAGATTGCCCCATTCACTGTGGGGATACCCATCCGGTTCCCATAGTCGCGAACACCTTCAACAACACCCCGCATAATCCGCCGAGGGTGCAAGATTCCAGGAGGGAGCTCGTTCGTTCCATTCGGGTCGAGGGCGGGCGTATCGGGCGGGGCGAAACAGAAGACATCGGTTGATGCGATCGGTTTCGCACCCATGCCAGTCCCCAAGATATCGCGAATGACTCCCCCAATACCCGTGTTCGCACCACCATATGGCTCAAGTGCGGATGGATGGTTGTGCGTTTCAACCTTGAACGCCAGGTTGTACTGGTCGTCAAACCGGATAATCCCGGCATTGTCCCTGAACACGCTAACACACCAATCCTTGTCACCGAGTTCCTCGCGAATCGTTTTCGTTGCGGCAAAGATCGTCTCGCGGAGCATGTTATCGAAGTGCCGTTGGCCATTCTCATCCCGATAATGGACCCTGCCAGCAAGTGTTTTATGACTGCAGTGTTCGCTCCATGTCTGCGCGATTGTTTCGAGCTCGATATCCGTTGGGTCGCGGCCAAGGTCGGCAAAATAACGCTGGATTGTCTGCATTTCAGCAAGCTGCAAGAAGAGCTGGCCTTGCTGTGAAAGAAGCATCAAAGCCTCGTTGTCTAATCCTTCCAGCGGGACTGTAACTCGCTGGAAATGATATGGACTACCCGTATCGAGTCGCTTCAACGCAAGCGGCCCAACGACAACTTGCTCAATGGCTTCATTTGCAAGAACCCGATTACAGATCGCTGGGATCCGATCGCCACTCACATCGCTAATCCAATACTTCCGAAAAGTCCGGACAGCATCGCATGGGATGCCACGATCACCAATCGCGGCGATGGCCGATTGGGCCACTGGATCCATGACGCCCGGTTTGGGCAAGACATGGACAAGAGCCAAGGCATGCTGCCGATGAACGGTTCCATCCGATTCCTGAGAGGATGCTCGTCTGGATGGCGGCTCGGCCAGATTCGGATCACCCACGGGCCCGAACACGGCCCGTTCGACAACGCGGTCGACCAGGAGTTCATCGGCAATTTGCGCGATATGATCGGCCGTCAGGAGTTCGCCTTGGAGCAAATACCCGCAGGCTGCGAAGACCTGGGGACGATCGGCCAGGCGCAAATCCCGGATATCCTCCGAAGCCCGTTCGGCATTGCGGTTTGAATACCCGTCCAAAGGAAGAATATCAATTTCCCAAAGCATCATCGCTTCCTTGTCGGTTGCTATTCTCTGGCATTCTCACGAATCTGTTTTGCCTCGGTGAGTAATTGGGCGAGTCGTTGGTGATCACCGGCGACAATGGCATCCCGGAATTCGGCAAGGCTCCATTCCACTCGGCACAAGGCATCCAAGATGTTTTGCCGGTTCGTTGCAATAATGGCCTCCCAGAGGCTGGGATCACCAGCGGCAATCCGAGTGACATCCCGCCAACCGGTGGCCGTCAATGGGAGGCTTTCCAGGGGGGTTGACGCGACGACGGCGGCGGCGACCAGATGCGGCACATGGCTGGTCGCGGCGACCAGCCGGTCATGTTCGTCCGGACCCAGGGTACAGACCCGGGCGCCCAACGCGTGCCAGAACAATCGGGCCCGCTCGACGGACCCCGGAGGTGTCGCGTTCGTGGGCGTGACGACAACAGTGCGGTCTTCGAACAGATCGGCTCGGGCATGGCCAACGCCGGTTCGGTGATCCCCAGCCAGCGGATGGCTTCCAACAAACGTGGGCCCATCTTGGCCCATGTCGGGATCCCCGCCCGGTCGTGTCCAGGTCGGGTGCGACTCTTTCTGCCGCTGGCTGGCCTCGCTCCTCTGGTTCCGTGCAACGGCTTCCACTGCGGCAATAATCTCGGCTTTCGTGCTACCAACATCCGTAATCAGGGTATTGGCGGGACAAGCGGCCGCGGTTGCCAGGATATGACTGACAATCCTGGGAACGGGGGAGCAGACCACAACAATCTCCGCCTCGGCAACACCCGCCGAAAGATCGGTTGTGATTCGATGAACGGCCCCTCGTGCCTCAGCATGCCGTAGACTCTCCTCGCTTCGACCAATCCCAACCACCTCCCCGGCAAGCTGCCGCTGGCGGAGAGCAAGCCCAATCGACCCGCCAATGAGGCCGACACCGATAATCGCAACGGATGAATAGGTTGGCATGGGATCGGGAATAGCCCACGTTGACTGGGGAAGGGAGGTCGCGGAAATGCCATCCTCCCGGCTGAGAAAAACACATTTTAGAGGCAGAAGCCTCCGGGCAACAGGCGTCCCGATTCGTCCGGATGGATATTCTCCCTTTTGGGGCGTGCGGTGTGTGGTTCCATGGATACGCCCGTATCGATGATTTGGATGGCAGCTGAACCAATCCGTTTTTTTATCGGATTCGGTAAGATTGGCACATGAACGGCGGCAGTTCGCCTTCCGGGCCACCGCCTGATTTCCCAAACACCAGCTTCCCCATTTCACTAGGTTATCCTAATCGGTTTTTTCTGGCAGGTTAAAAACTGAGGAATCCAGGGGCAGTGGCCGGAGGTGCTATTCTTTCTTACCCGAAGGGCGTCTAGAATGGTCAATAATTGACTATTTTACCCTCCGTCCAGGAATTGGAAAAACCTGGGCCACGAGGCATCTCGACGCCAACCTGCAAGCTATAGTTCATTTGTTTCCGGTGTGATATTCTCCATTGAGGATAACGTCTCATATCGATTGATTGCCTTACATCTATGAGTGAAAGGATTGTTACCGTGTTTCGGATTTTCCCAGCCGTACTTCTGCTAGCAGCGCTTCTTCCAGTTCAGGTTACCGCTCAGGAATGGGCGAAAAAGATGTTCAATGCGCTCTCGCACGATTTCGGTACCGTGGCTCGTGGAGCCGACGCGGTCTATAAATTCGAGGTTAAAAACATCTACAAGGAAGACGTTCATCTATCCAATGTCCGATCGACATGCGGTTGCACGATCGCCTCGATCGAGCACCCGATCATCAAAACCCATGAGACCGGCTATGTCGTCGCCCGTTTCAATACGCCCATGTTCACTGGCTTCCGCAGTGCGACATTGACTGTCAATGTTGGATTCACGTTAGCCGATGGGCGGCATGTCGCATCGGAAGTCCAATTGCGCTGCCACGGCAAGATCCGCAGTGACATCGTATTCAATCCGGGATCAGCCAAATTCATGGATGTCGACCAAGGTACTCAAAACGAGAAGCAGGTCAATGTCATCTATGCAGGCCGAGGCGACTGGAAGATTATCGATGTGAAATCAACCAGTGACTATTATGAAGTTGAACTGGCTGAGACCCACCGCGAGTGGGGTCGGATTTCATACAATTTGTTAATCCGCCTCAAGGAAAATGCGCCCGCCGGTTATCTGAAAGATCAATTGATACTTGTTACGAACGATCAGCTCAATCGGCGAATTCCACTCGATGTCGAAGGCAGGATTATTCCTGAAATATTAGTCAGTCCACAGTCGCTCTCCCTTGGCGAAATTCCCAAGGGGGAGCGTGTTACCAAGACACTCGTTGTCCGTGGGAAGAAGCCATTCAAAATCACTGGTGTCGATTGCGACAACGGCTGTCTTACATTTCACGCGGACGATGAATCGAAGCCGCTGCATGTCGTCAAAGTGACATTCGATTCCTGCCAGGCTCCCGCAGGGAAGGTCAAACAAGCGATCCGTATCAATACGGACCGTGGCGACAATATTGGTGCTGTCCTGACCGCCTATGCGACCATCGTCCAGGAAAAGGGACAGCAACCTACGGGTGAGGAGGAGACTACCACCTCGAATGATGATACTTATGGCAACCAAGAAGCATCGCACTCCAATGACCTAGAAGGCACGACCACTGCCAAGGACCGAGGCACGACCAAAATCAACGCCCAGTGGCGATCGCGGAATTTGGTGGTACACTAGCCCGCATATTTCCTGAGCTTTCTGCTACGCGTCCGCAAGTGCCCCTTTGATCACGCCTGCGTCGACACCAATTTCTCCGTGAATTCCAGGTTCAAGATCCTTCCTGCCTCCAACTCGTACTGGCGCTACTTGACGAATTGCCGCAAACAGCTATCAATAGGGCACTGAGGATTCGTGGCGATTCTTTTCTTGTGACAGCTGCGTAATCCAAAGGACTGGAAGGCGAAGATTGGACTCGGAAAACGCCAATGTGTACTGGTCGCCCTGGTCCTGGAGGGGCGTCCATATCAACAAAAATCACTCACGAATGAGGAATGCCCATGGGAGGATTTTTTGGTGTTGCAGGGCGAGACGATTGTGTTACCGACCTGTTTTACGGTACCGATTATCACTCCCACTTGGGGACCGTCCGTGGTGGAATGGCGGTTCGCAATGGGCGTGGAATCATGCGCCTGATCAAGGATATCACAAACGCCCAGTTCCGCAGTAAATTCGAGGATGATCTGGGAAAAATGAAGGGTTCGTATGGTATCGGTGTTATCAGCGACTACGATGATCAACCCCTGATCATTCGTTCCCACTTAGGCAACTACGCGATCATGACGGTTGGCCGGATCGATAATCTTGATACCCTGGCGGCTGGAGTATTTAAAAGCCGCATGGCACACTTCTCTGAAATGAATGGCGATCTCGTGAACCCCACCGAGCTGACGGCCACGTTGATCAATCAGGGGAACAGTTTTGAAGAGGGCATACGTCACGCCCAGGATCTGATCGAAGGATCCTGCTCGATGGCCCTCTTGACCGATGACGCGATCTACGCCGCTCGCGATCGGTTGGGCCGAACACCCGTGGTTCTCGGCCGAAAAGAACGCGCATATGCATTCTCGATGGAAACGTGTGCCTTCCCCAATCTGGATTACGAAGTCCTGCGGCAGCTCGGCCCAGGTGAAATTGTGCGAGTCAACGCGGACGGGATCCAGACGGTTCAAGCACCTGGAAATGCATTGCAGATTTGTTCGTTCTTGTGGGTGTATTATGGTTACCCAGCGTCAGAGTACGAAGGGATCAACGTCGAGGCCGTCCGGTACCGATGCGGTGCTGCTCTTGCGCGAGCCGATGATGTCGATGCCGACCTGGTCGCCGGGATTCCCGATTCCGGAACGGGCCACGCGATCGGGTACGCCAATGAATGCCATATTCCATATGGGAGGCCATTCGTCAAATACACACCGACCTGGCCCCGGAGCTTCTTGCCGCCGGACCAGCGAATTCGCGACCTGGTCGCGCGAATGAAGTTAATTCCCATTCGAGAAATGATCCATGGGAAGCGATTACTCTTTTGCGAGGACTCGATTGTTCGAGGCACGCAACTGCAAGATACCGTTCGATGGCTCTACCATGCAGGCGCCCGCGAAGTCCATATGCGTCCAGCATGCCCACCATTGGTTTATGGCTGCAAGTTTCTGAATTTCTCCCGTTCACGGTCATTGCTCGATTTGGCGAGCCGCCGGGCCATGAAGGAATTGGGAGAAGAGGCGGAGTATGTGGATGAATACGCGGATGCCAATTCGAATCGCTATGCCGCGATGGTAGATCAAATCCGCAAGCGGCTGGGCTTGACCACGCTGAAGTACCAGAAACTCGATGACCTCGTTACCGCAATCGGATTGCCCAAAACGAAATTGTGCACTTACTGCTGGGACGGTGCCGAACCGTGCAACACCTGCCCCGCCAGGACCGCCGTTCCCGAATTATCCACGGTGTAGATATTTCCGGCCGCACTGGCTAGCCATCGGAGGGAATTCGCAGGGTCTGTGACAATTGAATGGGATGTGTTGATAAGGCTGCTGGCCAACCATTCGGCCCTATGCTGGAGAACGATGATGCAATATGTAGACACGAAACGCCTTACCTATCTGATACTTGCCGTCAGCTGTTTAGCCTCGGTGACGATTGCGGGAGAGGAACTCACCAATGGCATTCTCTTGCCCGACTCTTGGCCGCCCCGTATTCCGGCACTGACGCGAGAGCCGATGCCGGTACCCTACTTGGAGAATCCTCCCGCCATCATACCCATCGATGTGGGCCGCCAATTGTTTGTGGACGACTTCCTGATCGCGCGAACAACTCTCCAGCGAGCATACCACCAGCCGAACTACCACCCCGAGAACCCGATTCTAAAACCCGACAAACCCTGGGAGAGTGAAGATGCCGCCCGGGCCGCAGCGCCCTTCAGTGACGGCGTGTTCTACGATCCAGCAGATAAGCTATTCAAGATGTGGTACGTCGGCGGCTATATCGCCAGTACTTGTTTGGCAACCAGCCAGGATGGGATTCACTGGGAAAAACCATCCTTGGACGTTCGGCCGGGCACCAACGAAGTGCTCAGCCACCGCAATGTCGACCCTGCAAGTGGAGGACGACACCGTGATTCCAGTACCGTGTGGTTGGATCATTGGGACCCCGACCCATCCCGCCGCTTCAAGATGTTCGTGACCACACCGATCCCAAACAGGTGGAGCCTGGCCCTGCGATGTTCAGGAGATGGGATTCACTGGTCGGAACCGGTCGCTGTCAGTTCCGGAACAATAGGCGACCGCACAACCGTACACTACAATCCATTTCGCAAGAAATGGGTCTTTGGCCTCCGCATCGGCCAGTCTGGTGTCGGCAGGTCGCGGGCGTATTTGGAAGAATCGGATCCAATTGCCGGCACTCGGCGGATTCCTGAAAATGCCGTCCCCTGGTTGTCCGCTGACAGGCTGGATCCCCACCATCCCGATCCTGAGTATGCCCACATCGAGCCGGAACTCTACAACCATGACGCAGTCGCCTACGAAAGCCTCATGTTGGGGCTGTTTGCAATCTGGCAAGGACCACCTAACAGTGAGTGTGCGCGACTGAAGATTCAAAAGCGCAACGAACTTCTGATCGGATTCAGTCGCGACGGCTTTCACTGGCACCGGCCTGACAGAACGAGATTCCTCGGTGTCAATCCAACGGAAGGTGCCTGGAACTGGGGCAATGTCCAAAGTGCGGGCGGCTGTTGTCTCGTCGTGAGGGATCAGCTTTATTTCTATGTCAGCGGCCGTATGCTGGCCGACCGCTTTTGGGACGGCGATTGCCACACCGGATTAGCGACAATCCGGCGGGATGGCTTTGCCTCCATGGACGCTCAGGAAACAGCTGGCGTGTTAACAACACAGCCGGTTCTGTTTACCGGTAAATATCTATTCGTCAACGTTGATGCCCCGGAAGGCGAATTGCGGGTGGCAGTCCTGGACAAAGAGGAAAATCCGATAGAGGGCTTCACCCTTCGTGACTGCACGCCAGCCGCCACAGACAGCACCATTCAGCAAGTCTCCTGGAAAAATGGTAATGACTTGACCTCCATATCGGGAAAGCCGGTACGTATTCAATTTCAGCTGCGTCAAGGGCGCCTCTACTCGTTCTGGGTTAGTCCGGACAAGTCAGGCGCAAGCCATGGATATGTTGCCGCGGGCGGACCGGGGTTTGCAGGTCCTGTCGACACCGTTGGCAAGGCAGCCTACGACCAGTGAACCTATCCGGGATGGCTACGATGAAACTATGACCGTAGATCCAAGAAATTTGCGATTTGTATTCCAGGGCATGCGGGAAAAAGATAAGTCCGGGCAAAACTACGGCGCGTTCCAATGGCGGATTGGCATGCTGACGCGGGTGGAGTAGGTTCTCTGTATCATCCACAGGCGGGACCGTGTATATTTGATCCTTTTGTGGAGAAAAAATCGTGGCCTTCGCTGATTCCATAGAGTATCAATCACCCGCTCAGTATCACATGCTGTTTCTCTGGCGAATTTCACTCGTGGCGGCAATGGGCGGTCTTTTGTTCGGGTACGATTGGGTCGTGATCGGTGGCGCCAAGCCGTTCTATGAGCCGTACTTCGGCATTAGTCAAGTCGAACTCTATCAGGGCTGGGCGCAGAGCAGCGCTCTGGTCGGATGCCTCTGCGGCGCCATCGTTGCGGGTATTTTGAGTGACCGCTATGGCCGCCGGCGATTGCTCATATTGGCTGGACTCCTTTTCACGCTCTCGGCTGTTGGAACCGCCTATTGCTGGGATTTCACCTCGTTCAATATCTTTCGTTGGCTTGGCGGTATCGGGATCGGCTTGGCGTCGAATTTATCCCCGTTGTATATCGCCGAATTGGCACCTGCCGAATCCCGAGGCCGCTTTGTATCGATCAACCAATTGACGATTGTTATCGGCATCCTGGCGGCCCAAATTGTGAATTGGTTGATTGCTAAAAAAGTTCCCGAGCACGCATCCATTGAATTCATTCGCGAATCATGGAACGGCCAATACGGCTGGCGATGGATGTTTGGTGCCGAGACGTTCCCTGCTGTCGCATTTTTCATACTGATGTTCTTCGTACCGGAAAGTCCACGGTGGCTTGTGAAATACGGCCGCAACCAGGACGCCGAAATAATCCTCGCCCGTGTTGGTGGCTCCGGTTATGCAAGCCGGGAAATCGAGAACATCCGGGGCACCCTCGCGCAGCAAGAGATTGGCCACGTCCATTTTCGTGACCTCCTCGAATCCCGCCTCCTCAAGATCATCGGGCTCGGTGTTTTCCTGGCCGTCTTCCAGCAGTGGTGCGGCATCAATGTCATTTTTAATTATGCCCAGGACGTATTCGATTCGGCCGGTTATGGCGTGAGCGAGATCATGCTGACCATTGTCATCACGGGCATCGTGAACCTAATATTTACTTTCATCGCAATTGCCACCGTCGACTTCTTTGGACGGCGAGTGCTGATGTTGACCGGCGCCGCTGGCCTGGCAGTCATCTACGCTGTCCTGGGAACCGGCTACTACTTCAAGAGTACCGGCATACACATGCTTATCCTGGTCGTTTCCGCGATTGCCTGTTATGCCATGACTCTCGCTCCCATCACGTGGGTAATCATCTCTGAAATATTCCCAAACCGCATCCGCGGTGCCGCAATGTCGATTGCCGTATTCAGCTTGTGGACCGGTTGCACCGCCCTGACATTCAGTTTCCCCTACATTAAAAATGCACTCGGTGCTCATGGAGCCTTCTGGCTCTATGGGACGATATGCATCATCGGCCTATTTGTCATCATGTTCCATCTTCCAGAAACCAAGGGGCAATCGCTAGAAGATATAGAACATGCTCTTGTCGACTGAGATTCACCTAGGAGTCAACGTAATGGCTGCACAACATAGGAAAACCGGCGATTTGGTTCGGGCATGGAATAAACCGGCTTCACGATGGTTCTTCCAGTCCGTGGAACGCGCTAAAAGCAACAGCTTGCCTCATGGGGCAAACTTGCCAATTCGAATTATTTTTCTCTTGGTTTTTGTTATTTTTTGCCTCGTCGAGAAAGATGCCATTGCCGGCGATACCATTCCTTTATCATCGCTCGACTTATCAAAAATGGACTGTGGTTGGGGCAATCCGTGCGTGGATACCGCCGTTACCGGGAAGCCACTATCGATCGCAGGCAAGACGTTCCATCATGGGGTGGGGACTCATGCCGATTCCGTGTTGCGTGTCCAGCTTGATGGGAAGACCAATCGGTTTCTAGCCCTGGTTGGCGTCGATGATGGGGCTCAGGGGAAAGGGACCCTCCGGTTTCGGATCTTTGGCGACGGAAAGATCCTCTTCGACAGTGGTTTAATGAAAGGAGGTCAACCGGCCAAAGACGTTGCCATCGACCTTGCCGGTGTGCGGCAACTCATCCTTCTGGTCGACAGTGCGGAGGATGGGATCGATTACGACCACGCGGACTGGGCGGAAGCCGTGTTCGAATATTCCGGCGGCAAGCCCCTTGCGATTCATGCACCGGAGGAACCGAAGGTGATCCTCACACCCCCACCGGGCCCCGAACCGAAAATCAACGGCCCGCGGCTTTTTGGCGTTCGGCCCGGCCGGCCGTTTCTCTATCGAATCCCTTGCACCGGAGAGCGGCCGATCACTTTCGGCGTGGAAGGCCTGCCCGGCGGACTCCAATTCGATCCAGACCAAGGCATCATCACAGGGCGAGTCCCCAATAGACGGGGCGAATATGCGATCACACTGAAAGCGCGGAATGCCCTGGGATACGCTGAAAAGAAATTCACCATCGTTGCCGGCGATACGTTGGCATTGACGCCACCGATGGGCTGGAATAGCTGGTATATCCACTACAACCGCGTTACCGAAAAAAACATGCGCGACGCGGCCGACGCCATGATCGACTCCGGTATGGCCGACTTCGGGTACATGTATGTCAATATCGATGACTGCTGGATGAAACATAAGAATGATCCTCCGTATCGGGACCAGAATGGCGCGATGCTGACGAATGCCAAATTCCCGGATATCCGTGGCATGGTCGCGGCCATTCACGGCAAAGGTTTACGGGCTGGACTCTACACATCGCCTGGCCCATGGACTTGCGCTGGGTATGCCGGTTCCTTCCAGCACGAATCCATCGACGCCAAAACGTATGCCGAATGGGGCTTCGATTTCCTAAAGTACGACTGGTGTTCTTACTCGCAGGTGGCTGGTGGCGATACGTTGGCCCATCTCCAGGAACCGTACCAACGCATGGGCGATATTCTCCAGGGACTCGACCGGGATATCGTTTTGAATCTCTGCCAGTACGGCATGGGCTCGGTATGGGAATGGGGTGGCGCCGTCGGCGGGCATTGTTGGCGGACCACGGGGGACCTGGGACTCCAGAGTGCTCGGCGCTTGCCGGGATTCTATGTCATCGGTTTGAGCAATGCCCAACATTGGAAACACGCGAAACCCGGCCAGTGGAATGATCCGGACTATATTTTGATCGGTCATGTTGGAGATGCTCGCAAGATGGGCGAGGGCCAATCGACAACCCTGACGGCCAATGAGCAATATTCCTACATGTCGATGTGGTGCCTAATGGCCGCGCCCCTCATCTTTTCCGGCGACATGAGCAAGCTCGACGAATTCACTTTGAACGTGCTATGCAATTCCGAAGTGATCGCCGTCGACCAGGACCCGCTCGGAAAACAGGCGCAAATCTTCCGGCAATCGGATACCCAACTCGTCCTGGTCAAACCGCTCGAAGATGGTTCCCTGGCCCTCGGCCTATTCAACCTCGACGAATTCCCCCAATCGATGGCCGTGACATGGGACGAACTAGGATTGGACGGGCCCTGCATGGTCCGCGATCTGTGGCGCCAGCAAGACATGGGGTACCTCGACAACCAATTTGAGGGCTCCGTGCCACGGCATGGGGTTCTGATGCTGCGAATCGAAGGGACCTAAGGGACCTAAGGGATAAAGAGGGAAAAGGGGACCACAGGCGTCATGTTGTGGCCGGTCTCCTGACCGAGCCACAGGCTCTAAAGAGAAGGCCAGGCCGCGAGTGAATGATTCGGATAAGTGATCTGTGATCCGGTCTCTTTTATGGAGCCTCGTGCAATCGGTAGAGCTTGACCGCCAGCTCCTCGATATAAGTCCTGCCCTGATAGTTATCTTCGAGTTTCCCAAGCAGGTGCTCTGGAATAGCGGCGCGGCCGAGATAGGCCCCGCTGATCGCGCCGGCCATGGCGGCGATGGTATCGGTATCCCCTCCCACGAGGATCGCATTCCCAATTGTCTGGACATAGGAATCCGGCGTCAGGCCGAAGGAAGCAATCGCAGTCACAACCGAATCGGTGGCTTCCGTACCATTTCCCAACTGGCCGAGATCCCTGGCGTTTGTGAGGCATGCGGCCCGGACAAGCGAGCTAGTGAATTCAATTGATTGGCACATTTCGGACAATGCCGCGAAAAAATCCTGCCGATCGAAGACATCGAGAGTAGATGCAATTCCCACGGCCAATGCAACGAGTTGGGCCCCTTCAATTCCCAACGGATGCGTGTGTGTTGGGATGGCGGACAAACGGGCCTGTTCCCAGATCCGAACGGGATCCCGCCGGAACAGGATGCCAACAGGCGCCACACGCATGGCGGCGCCATTCCCAAACGATCCCTCGGAAAACAGGTTCCTCGCCAAATAGCGGTGATCGCCGCCATCAACCATCGCCTGCAACACAATCCGCGAACCATACCCATAACCCCGCTGCGGGACATAGTTTGCCGCAAATTGCCGGTATAGGATTTCTTCATCGATCTGGCCACGTGCGATCAGTGCTTCGGCAACACCTATCGCCATCTGAGTATCGTCCGTGTACCGGAGCTCTCCAGCCGGAGGATTCTGGATCAGATCCTCGGCATTGCGATATCGATATGCCAGGACCTCGGGCGACTCACCTTCAAAATGGGCACCCAGCGCGTCGGCCACCGCCAAGCCGAGCAGACAACCGGCGAAACGATCTTCGACGGATGGGAGCGACCGATTCATCGTAAAACTCGAGGCTTGAGACTTGAGGCCTGGAACGGAGGAACGACAATCAAAGGTCGAGGGCTTGGATATTGCATGCTGGATCATTGACTGGCAGCATATAGCGTACCGGAACCGTGAAAGAACGCAAGTCAACGTAGAACTTCCCCTATTTCATCGGGACGCCATGGAGAAACGGAGATGTCGAAAAATGAGCGGCGGATGGTACGCAAGCCAGCAATAAAATTCGCCAACCTTCGGAAAAAGATGGTTAAGCAGAAAGTACAGGCCAGAAAGTACGTGGGCAAACAATAGCCGCGGAAAAAAATGTCAAGAATGGTCCGTTTCACACGCATTGCGACAGCATGACGGACAACATGGCAGAATCCAAACATTCCAGAATCACATTGCGATGGAGCTGACAGATGTCACAGATCGCCTACGAAAATGGCCGTTTCACGATGGATGGCAAACCCTACTTTGTGATTGCCAGTGATTATCAATATTATCGGGATCGCCGAGAAGTATGGCAGGAGCGGCTGATCCAACTCAAGGAACTCGGGGTGCGTGTGATTACGTTTTACACCCCATGGCGGCACCATTTGCAGGTGGAACAAGGCCGATGGCAGTACGATTTCACCGGCAGAACCAGGGACAACCGCGATTTGGTTGGTTTCCTTGAAAGGATTGAATCGGCAGGTTTGCTGATGGTATTCAAGCCGGGCCCCTTTGTCCATTCGGAGTTGAATGTTGGCGGTTTGCCCGACCTGGTCACTCCATCCTACAATGCGGCAATGCACGCGCTTTGCCATTTCGATGGCAGCCCGGTTCACTGGTGTTACGACAACACGATTTTACCCGCCCCCCTGGATCCCAA
>JAFGFZ010000202.1 GCA_016930815.1 Pirellulales bacterium
CCGGCACCTGATTTCGAGTCAGGCTGCTAACCAATTCGCTTACCCTCCTGGGATCATCGTGGCCAGGGTCATGCCTGGGGTTATCGTGGCCAGGGTCATGGGTCGATCCTCATCGATGCAACCGTTCGGCACAACAAATGGCCAGACGCAATACCTGGGAGGAGTTACCCGGGGGCTAGTGTTTTGTCAAACCTTGATTTTTGGGATGCATGGATAACGTGCATGCTGACGAGAAAGCCATCGTTCGCTCGCGAACGAGACATTTTGTTTGCGGAGCAAACAACGACTGTCCCCGGCAATCCAAAAACTTCGGTTTGACAAAACACGCGTAATGTCAGTCTACATGCCGGGGTGGGATTTGGCAACTTGATTACTATTCGGCCCTTTTGCCGGAACGACCGGCAGAATCGGTCT
Source organism: Pirellulales bacterium (assembly GCA_016930815.1). Classification (GTDB taxonomy): domain Bacteria; phylum Planctomycetota; class Planctomycetia; order Pirellulales; family Lacipirellulaceae; genus JAFGFZ01. The sequence goes on from JAFGFZ010000202.1 coordinate 415, forward strand.
CTTCAGGAGTCTGTTCATACGAATCGCTGAAATTTTCCGGTCTTCCTGGAACGCACTCTGTCGGCCATCCGTATCAAGCGGGTAGTACCGATTTGAGCAACTATCGTCACTGCGCGGGTGACTGGGAAATGCTTGCGCCGCAAAGGCTTTGGACGCCGATAGCGTTTATGAAAGGAGCATCTTCGATGGAGCAAACATTTCGAATTGTAACCCGAGGTAGTAACGGCGAGCTTCGCACCAAGGATTATAAGAAGAGGGAATCAGTGCTTAAAATGCATACTCAGATTGGCGTTGACGACTGCAGCACTGATTTGAACCTGAGAGGGTTGCCTGTTTTTCGAGGGTTGATTGGCCCGATGCCGGAAAGCGAGACGGTCGTCCGGTACGAATCGCCGGAAGTATTCGAACTTTTGACGAAAGAATGGAGTATCTCTCCACCCTCCCGGCCTAGACGGCGGCATCGGTAAGTGGCTCACCCGGATATTTCACAAATCATCTCCCCGCAGATTAAAATTTCAAGGCGTCGTTTGGGATCTGAGAGTATCGAGCGGGTATGTTGCAGGACCTCTGGGATTGTGGGTTTTTCCCATGTTGAGAATAGTCCGGGTGAGCCGCTGGCTCAGCGCCGTACGGCAGAATCGCTGGATCGCCAGCCAGTTGCCTGACGTGGAGGATCGCTGGTTAAGGCAATGCCTCCATAATGATACGGCGGTTGCCTCGCGATACGAGTCGGTCCAATATCCGTGGACCGAGCCACCACACTGCCACCGAGCGCGCTAGTAGGATTGGAAACGACCGACCGTTCAACAACCTCGCTTTCGACCATCCTTTGCCGGGTTAAAGGAACTCGCTCTGTTTGGTTTTGAGGCACCCATTCCGTTCTCCACGTGGGGAGTTTGACAACTTCCGCCCGCGGTTCCCAGCGGGTTACCGGCAGCAGGTGATGCGTGTAATAAGGCGTGATAAATGGATTCCATCGGCCATGGAGCCTCGAAACCCAACAGTGCTCGGTTACCGGTAAATAGCAGGTGCGCCACACCTCGCGGATCTCTTGCCGAAGTTCTTGGCGGTAGGTCGTTCGCTGTTGTTCTTCCCATTCGGTTGTAACAACTGGCCTCTGGACGAATCGCCGTGTCTCTTGGTAGGTGGCTCCATTATCCCCCTGGTAATAGCGGATCTCCTCACCGTAAGCCGCAGAGGCCAGGCAGGCCATGAGAACCGATACCGTGACAATTCTTCCCGAAAACATCACAGGTCTCACCTTGGAATCTCAGAGCCTATCCTCAAAATCACTCACCCCCGACCCCCCCACAAGCGGGCTGAGAGGAAGCGGTTTTAGGATAGGTTTTTCGTCCGCATGCATGTACCTTCCCCAGTCGCTCTTCTCAAACCGGTCCTACCGAAAAATCCCAAAGCGCACTATTTCCCTTATCGGCAAAACTCTGATATCGTCCATAATAGTAAGGACAATCCCGGCGCCGTATCTGGCTAGGATAGGCATTCTATCGCACATAGAAAAAATAAGGCTGCCTGGGTAGAATGGGAAGGCTCGGAGTAAAGAAATCGCCGTTAGGTTTGGAGGCTAGTTGTGATGTCGGACGATGCCTATCTTCATCTGTTGCGTTGCCCAATCAACCATGAACCACTGACCCGAGCTCCCAGTGAACTAGTTCGGCGAGTTGCCGAATCCCTCGAGCGGATTTCGAGCGGACCGCATCGGAATCCATCCGGCACAGCGCGGCGGATGGATGGTGGCTTACTCCGTAGTGATGGACGTGTATTCTATCCCATCGTCGACGGAATTCCGAAACTTCTCGTCGAGGAGGCCATCGATCTTGAAAAACTCAATCTGATAGCGCCCGGTTGAATAGTCTACTCAAGAAAAAATCCATCCAAGCAGGGAGTCGAACCATGGCTGGAAAGACGATTTTCAAACGAATTATTGATCGGGAAATCCCGGCGGATATCGTATACGAAGACGATACATGTTTAGTTTTCCGCGATGTTTCACCTCAGGCACCGATCCATGTCCTTGCCATTCCCAAGAAGGAGATTGCCGGCATGGACACGATTTCCAATGACGACATGCCGATACTCACGCACCTCTGGACCGTGATACGCGATATCGCGCCGAAGATAGGTCTTATCGATGGATACCGCATTGTCTTGAATTCCGGTCCGCATGGAGGGCAAGAGGTGGAGCATCTGCATCTTCACATCCTGGGCGGCCGGTACATGGGATGGCCACCGGGTTGAGTGCCATTTTCACAGGGCCTAACATTGTGCGCACAGAGCATGAGTGTATTCCGAAGAAAAAATCGAAAACATCCGCCGCGCCGAAATGGGCTGTATTTCGAACGGCTTGAATCGCGTTGGTTCCTCTCGACAGGACCTGTCATCTCGGAGTTCATGGCATCCAATGATACTTCTCTGGCGGATGGAGACGGGTGCTATCCTGATTGGATCGAATTATTCAATCCAACGGACACAACGATTCACCTTGGTGGATGGTGTTTGACTGACAGCATGGAAAATCTAGACAAATGGACATTTCCGAGCGTGCCACCTGTTCCGCAAGAGATCCTGGATCTTACACCAGGAGAATACCTGGTCGTCTTCGCATCGGGGCAGGAGACAGATGACTATATCGATGCGGGCGGCAATCTCCACACGAATTTCAAACTCAACTCGGATTGCGAATACTTGGCACTTATTGATCCATTCGGATCCGTTGCCCACGCATACGCTCCGGAATATCCACCCCAATCGAGTGACATCTCCTATGGCCTGGCCATGGAATCTTCCGATGTGATGCTTGTTGGCATGGACACCAACCTGCATTATCTGATTCCGACGAACGGGGCATTGGGAACATCGTGGACCGGTGCTGCATTCAACGATGATTCATGGATGGGTGCTGCTGGAGAATTCCTATATGCAGGGATTGGTTACGAGGACAATCCCACAAATACCATTAACTTCACATCGCTACTGGAGACGACGGTGGCTTCTGGGACCACATCACTCTACACGCGATTTGAATTCGATGTCGCCGATCCCCAGGCGTACAATACATTGATCTTGCGGATGATGTACGATGATGGCTTTATTGCATATTTAAACGGTATTGAAGTCGCGAGGGACTATTTTTCTGGAACACCCCGGTGGGATTCAACGGCTAGCGGGGGGCGCGGCGACTCCATCGTCATCGAGGACTTCGTTGAATTCGACATCACTTCACATCTGAGTGAGTTGCTCCCCGGCTCCAACGTCCTGGCAATCCATTGCCTCAATACCAGTTCTTCCAGCACCGACATGCTCATGATCACGGAACTTCATGGAGGCATGGCGGGTCTGATCGAACCACTCGATCCTGGTTACTTCCGGGCCGCAACTCCAAACACGGCGAACGGTCCGTCGTTTTCAGGATTTGTCGGGGACACACAATTCAGTGTGGATCGAGGATTTTATACGAGCGCTTTCGACGTCGAGATCACGACCGAGACAGATGGCGCTACGATTGTCTACACGACAGACGGTTCCGTCCCCGTTGTCGATAATGCGATGAACCTTGTCAACGGATTCCTCTATACCGGGCCCATTCGTATTGACTCGACAACAACACTCCGCGCGGCAGCTTTCAAGCTCGATTATCAGCCAACGAACACCGACACGCACACTTACATTTTCCTGGCCGATATTCTTCTCCAGTCACCAGCAGGTGAAGCTCCTGATGGATTTCCGTCAACTCCGGTGAATGGCCAGGTCTTTGATTATGGGATGGATCCGAATATCGTCAACGATTCCATTTGGGGTCCGCAGCTAATCGATGCCTTGACGCAGATTCCAACAATTTCATTCGTGACGGACTTGGACAATCTGTTTGATCCTTCCATTGGCATCTACGTCAATGCGACGCGGGATGGCCGGCTTTGGGAACGACCCACATCGGTTGAATTAATCAACCCGGACAATAGCGGAGGTTTTCAGATCGATGCCGGTTTGCGGATTCGTGGCGGATTCAGCCGGGGAGATTTTAATCCCAAGCACTCATTTCGCCTGTTGTTTCGCAGCGACTATGGCGATGCCAAACTTCGTTTCCCGCTGTTTGATGACGAAGGTGCCGACACATATGATGCGGTGGATCTTCGCACCGCACAGAATTATGCATGGAGCAATGACACATTCAACGACCAACTGCAAAACACCTTTTTACGAGACATCTATTCCCGCGACGTACAGCGCGAGCAGGGCCAGGCCTACACCCGCGGCCGATACTATCACCTCTACATCAATGGCCAGTATTGGGGGCTCTACCAGACCGAAGAACGGCCCGAAGCGTCGTATGCGTCAACTTACTTCGGGGGGAATCCGGATGATTGGGATGCCATGAAAGCAAGCTCGGGACAAATTGAAGCGACTGATGGCGATCTGGCCGCATGGACAACACTCGCGAATTTAGCGGTCGCCGGCTTTACTACCGATGCCGCCTACTACTTCGTTCAAGGGAAGAATCCCGACGGTTCCGATAATCCAGCCTTCGAAAAACACGTCGATCTGGACAACCTGATCGACTTCATGATCGGGGTTTTTTTCACCGGGAATCAGGACATGCCGACCGCTCTCGGCAACAATGGGCCCAATAACTTCTGGGCGATTCGGCCCCGCGACGGCAGCCATGGATGGCGCTGGATTGCCCATGACAACGAGCACAATCTTGGCACAAGCCGCGACGGCGATCTCAAAGATGACAACGTCTACTATGACGGAACGATACCAACATCGGCTGGCAGCACGCCGTTGTCTTTCAATCCGAAATACCTGCATCAGCAACTCATGGCCCACCCCGAGTACCTGTCACGATTCGCCGATCGGGTACAACGGTATTTTTTCAATGGCGGACTAATGACAACCGCTGGCGCCCAGGCCCTTCTGGATTCGCGGTCCCTGCAAATCGACCAGGCCATTATCGCCGAATCAGCCCGTTGGGGAGATCAGCATAACGAGCCGCCGCTGACTTGGGATACATGGCAGACCGAGGTCGATTGGCTTCGGAACACATTCTTGAGTCAGCGGAGTGCCATCGTACTGAATCAACTTCGCGCCGATGGTTTGTATCCGTCGGGTCAACTGGATGCCCCCTCCTTCAGCCAGCATGGCGGCTCGGTTCCGTCTGGATTCCAGCTGGGCATCGTGAACCACGAATCGACGGGCACGGTC
>JAFGFZ010000203.1 GCA_016930815.1 Pirellulales bacterium
CCACCGGTCAGACTGATCTTGTAAAATTTTCCAATCTGAGGGACATTACCACCCCCGCATAGGGGGTGTTCGGAGATGTTGGCAGAACTTTGTTTCCATCCAAGAGGCCACGCGACACGATCCCCCAGTGAGATTGGCCGAAGTTGGCTGGAAGGAGACCACGCCGAATTCTGGATCGGCTTTGACCGACCGAATTCTCCAAATACCCCGCCGGTCATGCCCTGGCAAGATGTCATGCCATGACCGGTATCACTATCCCAGCGACCACGCTCCATGGAGGGAACGGATGGTCTATTCAAAAAAGACTCTGCTTGTCACGCTCACAATTCTCGGTCTCTTCTGGGTCACTTCAGTGGCCGATGGAGAAACGGTCCTCCTCGATTTCAGCTCTCCCTATTGCGGTCCGTGCCACCAGATGCAACCGGTGATCCGGGAACTGAAATCCCAAGGCTACCCAATCCGAGAAATCGATGTCTCCCGCCAGCCCGATCTGGCCGCCAACTATCGCGTCCAATCGGTTCCCTGTTTCATTCTCGTCGTCGATGGGCGGGAAGTGGACCGGATCGTCGGCACAACGAATCGGGGCGGATTGGAAAACATGTTTCGCAAGGTGTCCGACTTGCCAAACGGTGGCCATCCAACGCAACCATCCCCGCCGGTTCCACGGCAGCCGTCCACTTTCGCTACGGATGGGATCCAGCAAGTCGGAGGTTCAGCCGCAACAGAAGTCAATGGTTTAGCCAGATCCGAAACGCCCGTTTCCCCAGCGATTTATGTTCCACCCAGCCCAGCGATCCATCTGCCATCTGGCAATGGGATGGATCCACTCATCAATGCGTCGGTCCGATTGCGGGTCGATGATGCTGGAGGCCATTCGTACGGAACGGGAACGATTGTCCATGCCCAAGCAGGGGAAGCGATTATTTTGACCTGCGGTCACCTGTTCCGCGAGGCAGGCGGAAAGGGACCGGTCACGGTTGATTTGTATCGCGTTGCGCCTGCCGGCTCGCAGCAAGTGGGAAGCTTCCCTGGGGAAGTCATCAGCTACGATCTGACATGCGACGTCGGCTTGGTCCGAATTCGTCCCGCGTTTCCAGTCTGTTCCATCCCAGTCGCGCCGGTGGACGTCAACCTCCGGCCAGGGGATCCGGTGGTTAGTGTCGGCTGCAACCATGGCCAAACGCCGTCGGCCTGGGATTCCCGTGTGACCACGATTGACCGCTACGACGGCCCATCGAATGTCGAGGCAACCCGGGCGCCCGTTGAAGGCCGGAGTGGTGGAGGGCTCTTCAATTCGCAAGGGGAGTTGATTGGCGTCTGTTTCGCGGCCGATGAACAGGGGAACGAGGGACTCTATTTAGGATTGGTCTCTATTCACGAAGAACTCCGCCGAAACGGGATACCATCCAGCGGGAGCATGAGTCCGGCATCAAGGGCGAGCGGTATTCCAGCCACCCTTGCTTCGGATCAGTCCATTTCGAATCCAACACCACCTCCAGCTCCTTCTCCAATCCTGTCCAATCCAATTGCCACTCCCGAATCAGGTCCCAGCATTACGGGCCTGGAATCGGCTACGAATCCGGTGGCCTTGAATACAGCTTCGGCGTTGGATAGAAACGAACGGGCAACACTCCAGGAAATTGCTCGGCGTGCCGATGGTGCCGAAGTGACATTCATCATCCGACCGAATCAAGTGAACGCGAAAAGTGAAATCTACACCGTGGACCATGCATCGGCAGCGTTCGTGGAACATCTGATCGTAGCCGCCCGGACCGGGATGGAACCCCGCCGATTGACTGCGGGCTCGATGGCCGCCCCCATTTCGAATCCATCCGATCCAAGCCATCCCGGCCGAACGATCCCATTGGAACGATCCCTGCGGATCAGAGAACAACCGGCCACGTATCAAGGCTGGTCCTCGGTGCCCTGATCTGGATCGAATCACAGTTGACGAGCGGGCGAATCCTTGTCCAGAGCCGCCATCCCGTGGTAGGTTGTCGGCATGATGTCCGACACTTCGAATCCCGGCCGCCAGGAAACATTTGCACCAAACTCCCGGCAATCCAACCGATTGCGCGATGAATGTATCGCGCTGGTCGGACGATTTGGCGGGATGACGCAACGGGACGCGAAACAACTGATTCGCAATCACGGTGGGTCCATCTTTGAAAAGCGGCCGCTGGACGAATCAGTAACATTGATCGTGATCGGGGATGCGGGGGAACCACTTGAAAGGCACCTCGAGCAAAACGACCTTTTTGATCTTCCAACCCGGAATCGTATCGCCTCCGGAGCAGTTCCCGTCATCCGTGAAAGCGAACTCTGGCAGCGGGTTGGATTGATCGACGAGGAGAAGGAGGCGAAACGGCTTTACACACCGGCGATGCTGGCGGGTTTTGTCGGGGTACCCGTCTCGGCCATCCGCCGCTGGCATCGGCGGGGCATTTTGCACGCCGTCCGGCAGGTCCGGCGGCTTGCCTATTTCGATTTCACCGAAGTCACCGTCGCCCTGCGACTGGCGAAGCTCTTCGCCGCCGGATGCAGCCTGCATGCCATCGAACGGAAGCTTGATGAACTGGCCCGCCAGATGCCCGCCATCGAACGCCCCCTCGCGGCACTCCCGTTCGTCGTCGAAGGGAAACGGCTCCTAATCCGACGCGGCGACGAGTTGACTGAGCCGGGCGGCCAGCTGCTACTGGACTTTGAAACCACCGAAACCGGAACCGCCGAGGCCACCGGCCTTCAAGACGGTGTACCGCAGGCGATTTCCATTGAGGAGGCTCGGTCCCGAGTCCTGACGGTGCCATCGGATGGCGAGTTTCTCCTGTCGGGCGAACGGCTTCTGGCAACGGCAGCGGAACTCGAACAAGGCGGCGAACTGACGGCCGCGGCCGAAATGTACCGGGCCGCACTTGCCGCCAGCGGACCTTCCGCCGAGCTACATTTCCTGCTGGCCGACGTCCTCTACCGACTCGGCGATCTACCAGCCGCGCGGGAACGCTACTATGCTGCCATCGAAATGGACGAGTGGTTCGTCGAGGCCCGGGCAAACCTCGGCTGCGTCCTCGCGGAAATGGGCTCACCCGAACTGGCCATCGCCGCGTTCGAAGGAACCCTTGCCATCGAACCCGCGTTTCCCGATGTCCATTACCACCTGGCCCGAACCCTCGACGCACTCGGCCGATCCGGCGAAGCCGAAATGCACTGGCGGGCATTTATCCAATGTTCCCCCGCTGGCCCCTGGGCCGACGAAGCAGCCGAACGGCTGGGTTAGTTGATGATTTACTCGATCTGTTTTTCGAGTCTGGCCTTGAGTTGTGCGTTTTCTTCTTGGAGTGCCTTGATGATCTGCAATTGGTTGATCAAACGTCGCCGTAAATCCTGGATGAAAATCTCGTACTTTTCCCAGGACTTGACCGGAATCACCACATGCGTTGGTTGTTTGGCATGCGGGTCCATCGGTTGACCACCTGGATCGAGGGCCGGCATGACGGCATTCGGATGGAGAACAACATCTGCCGGTAACGTTGAATTCGAATGGATCCCGGTATTGAAGGTTTCTTGAGTTGCATCCGATCCGAACCAGGGGAGGCCGGATGCGTACCAGGTGGTTGGGACAATCACCAGGATCGCGGCGGCGGCGGCCATGCCGCGGAGCCATGTGGAAGTGCGTGGATGGCGAAGAAGCCCCCCCGACCGAACAATTTCAGCCTCCCAGAGATCCGGTTGACCGGCTGGGTACGTCTTCGCCAGATGCTCCGCGTCGTCGGTCAGTTGCGCGGCGACCTCCGCAAGGTCATCGGGCAAAGAAGGATCATCGCTACAAATTCGATCACTCATATCCAAGGTCCTGTTCATCGCCGGGCCATTGGGTGGCCAGAACGACCATCGGGGATCCCGATACTTCGTGCTGCAAAGTCGAAACTTGGTTCATTCGTGGTTTGATAGGATGTTAGGTTTCGTGATGCGGCCATATTATCCAGATCCGATCAGATCCTCGGTTGCATGCCGAGGGGCATGGCGCATTTCGTCCGGAACCTCGGCCATGATTTCCCGAAGCGCCGCCAGACCGTTGAATATTCGCGACTTGACCGTACCGAGCGGGCAGCCGAGGATATCCGCGATTTCCTGATAACTCAGGTGTTCACTAAATCGTAGCACGATCGCC
>JAFGFZ010000204.1 GCA_016930815.1 Pirellulales bacterium
GCCGTGAATGCTTGAAGATAATACTCGCCAGCCAGTTTCGCCGCCGCATACGGAGAGAGGGGCGATGGCAGATCACATTCCCTCTTCGAACCATAAGGCTGGTCCCCGTAAACGCTACTTGAACCGGCGAACACCACGCGACGCACCTGATTTTGCCGCGCTGCATCGAGTAAATGAACGGTACCGGTAACACAGGCCGCGTGCGTATCCAGAGGCGTCTCGATGCTCCGCGGCACCGACGCGAGAGCCGCTTGGTGGAAAATGACTTGGACGCCGCGAATCGCCCGATCGACATCCTCGCGGCACGTGATGTCCCCTTCCAGAAAATCGATCCGATCCCCAAGGTGGTCGAGATTGCTGCGATGGCCGGTGCTCAAGTTATCGAGAATTCGAACGGAATCACCGCGCTCGACCAGGGCTGTGGCAATATGAGAACCAATAAAACCGGCTCCGCCAGTGACAAGATACTTGGGCATGAGGATCGACTGCTGCTAGTGGATGGGCTGGTTTACCCCCGGCGGAGCGATGCGAAGAGTTGCCCAAACCGGGGGCTTGGAGCCGATGGTAAGGGAATCGAAGTCGGTCCGGCCGTAGACTTCTTATCGGTTGGCAAGGCCGCTACATGGGAAGTGTCCTTTCCGGATTCATCCATTCCAACCACCTCCAACCGCGGGGACGAAACCACGGACTCTTGGATCGGTTCCGATTCCGGATAGACCGGATCCGTATTCCAATAATCCACATCGGGCTGAACAACAAGTGGTACCGGATCCAATTTCGGTAGCTCGATTTCGTTCTCTTCGGATTCGAGCTCGTCCTCCTCGACGGCCAAATGGTTTTCATCGTCATTGCACATTGCCGCACTTTCCGCGAAATGGTGGATGCTCGCTGTCTTCGCACCGGTGGTAACTGGCATTTTGGAAAAACGATCTTCAATAACCTCCTCTTCATCAAAACTCATCCCGGATGGATCGCAAATCCCCTCCGGCATCGATCCGTGCCCGACAGATTCCTCTCTTTCTACCATTTCCTCCGCACCGATCTCATTCAGGGAACCGAACTCAACCACGGAATCATGACTGGTAGCGGTCGTGATTTCGCTCGGCACCGGAGACGGCAGTTGTTGCAGGTCGCACCATGCCTCATCGACGATTTCGCCAGAAACAGAATCTTGTTCCGCAATGGCCGTCAGGAGCAATGCATGGTCACAGAGTTGATTGATCAGTCGCGGCACACCATCCGTCGCACGGTAAACAGCTTCCATGGCTTCCTCACCGAACAGTGCCTCCTTGGCTCCCGAAGCCGTTAGCTGGGATCGAATGTATTGCTTCGTCTCATGGCAGTCGAACGGTTCCAAGTAGCATCGTGCGGCGACTCGATGTTGGAGCAACTCAAGCTGTGGTCCAGCGAGACGTTCATCCAATCGTGCTGGACCGGCCAGGACGATCTGCACCGATGGGCTCCCTTGACGTGTAACGTTCGTTAACATTCTCAGTTCTTCGAGCAGTTTCAGTGGCAGGCCTTGGGCTTCATCCATCAAGAGCAAGAGGCGCCGGCAATCGTCATCGGATCGTTGGAGCCGATCTAAAAGTGCCAGACGCAGTTCCCCTTCTTGCAGATTGGCATAAGGTAGCCCTGCTCGGTGAAGAATCATCTGCAGCAGGGCCCGGCGGGTGCAGAATGTGGCTCCCGGCACAAAAACAACGTCCATTCGCTCCCGATAGGTTTCCGCAATCACCGCCAGTAGGAGCGTCTTGCCGGTACCAGGCGGCCCGATGACCAGCGCAAGGCCATCGCCCCGTTCAAGACAGAGTGCAATCCGCTGCCGAGCCTCATCAATGGCACCAGCCGGGAAATAGCGAGCAACATCCGGAGCCGCTTTAAAGGGCCGGCATGCCATGGCCAAGTGTTGTTCGTACATAATCCATCCAGCCGGCTCCGCCGGCCGCGTTGCCTTGGAAAGAATCCAAGTTCCGTCCGAATTGGTCATCCACTTCATTGCGAGCAATTGCATGCAAGATGCGAACCGAAATATCCGCGGATGCCCATTTTTGGACATACACACCCATCTTGCGCGCAATGGGCCCGCTCTTATTGTCGTCGCAGATGCTTTGGCAGCTTGAACCATTGCGCGGGCCGGCCAAGACTTCATATAATGAGGGACCCAAGGAAAAGTTGTTTTTCGCTCTGCGAAAAGAAGCCGCCGGGGACTGGCTCATTTTTCGGCCCATTTTGGTCTTGCCGCCAGTTCGTGCGTGAAGGCCGAAAAATGTGCCTGTCCCCTTACGGTCAAGGGGACAGTCCCATTTTCGCGGCGAATTGAGCGTTTTCATACCGTTGGCGCCTGGTCGCCGCGAAAATCGGGACAGTCCCCGTGACGGTTACGAACCGCTTACGCGGAGTGGCTGCATAGAAGAAGATGTTCCCTTGCCCAACAACGTGATGGAAACCATGTTCACAATCAAAATATGTGGTATCACGAACATCCCCGATGCTCTCATTGCCGCAGCAGCGGGAGCCGATGCCATTGGATTGAACTTCTTTCCAAAGAGTCCTCGTTTTATTTCGAACGACCTGGCTGCCGGAATTTCCAGCGAACTTTCCGATCGGATTGCCCGTGTTGGCGTGTTTGTGAATGCGGACGTGGCAACGATTCGGACAACCGCGAGGGCGGCCGGCCTCGATTGGATCCAACTCCACGGCGACGACCGGCCCGAACGGCTAACCGACTTGCCAGCATCCATGCGCTTGATTTGCGGTTTCCGGCTGCAAAGTCATGATCTAACACCCGTAGCCGATTACATGCATGCTTGCCAAATCGCAGGCCGGATGCCCGATGCCATCCTCCTGGATGTATTCGATCCAATCCGATACGGAGGCACTGGCCGGACACTGGCATGGGAGAAACTTCGCGGTTCCCAGCTCGCAGTTTTCGGCCGACCGATTCTCCTGGCCGGCGGCCTCACACCCGACAACGTGGCGGACGCGGTCCGATGCGCCGGGCCCATGGTCACTGGCGTGGATACGGCCAGTGGCGTTGAATCATCTCCCGGAATCAAAGACCCCGCGAAGGTCCGTTCCTTCATTGCACGCGCCCGCGCGGCCCTGGAATCTTCTCGACCAACTCCATAAGATGCGTGCGGGACTGCGTCTTGATCGAACCACGATGAGATTATTCGATGGCTGATATTTCTGCATTCCGAGGCATCCGTTACGACCTGGGACATATCGGATCGCTGGCCAATGTCACCGCGCCGCCCTATGATGTGATCGATAGCGGGTACCAGAATATTCTATATAAACGTCACCCCGCGAATGTTGTCCGGTTGATTCTGAATCGGGAAGAAATCGGTGACGATGACCAGGTAAACCGCTACACACGGGCTGCCCGGTTCCTCCGCAATTGGCTTCGCGAAGGTGTTCTATTCCGCGAAGCGGACCCGGCCGTGTACGTGTACCATCAGACATTTTCCAAAGAAGGGTACCGGGATGCTTCCCACGAACGTCCCCAGGAAGAAGACGGAAAATTCCTCTCGGGCACTGGAGCACACGCCACTTTGGACACGCCGCTTTCGCCATGGACCCGCCGTGGTTTCGTCGCACGGGTGCGGCTAGAACGTTTTGGTGAAGGCAACATCTACCCGCATGAAGAGACCCATCCGAAAGCCAAAGCGGATCGGCTCAGGCTATGGCAAGCATGCCAGGCCAATTTAAGTCCCATCTTTGGCATCTATCCGGATGAAAACAACATGGCCCAGGAAATCCTGGAAACGGCCATTCGCGGCCAGACGCCAATTGAAGTAACCGATGACGATGGTACGTGCCATCGTCTGTGGCCGGTCACGGACGTAGCCGTTATCTCGGCATTGATTGGAGCGATGGGAGGAAAACCGGTCTACATCGCCGATGGACACCACCGCTACGAAACGGCCATCGCGTACCGTGACGCCCTGGCCACGAAGATGGCGTCGCATGCCCCCCGCGGAAAGCAGGTCTCGGCATCTACCCATGATTCCGGCCACCCCGGCAATCCAATCCAGGATCTCCAGATGCTGCCGCCCGACCATCCGGCGAATTACGTTTTGATGAACTGCGTTTCGATGAACGATCCGGGTCTGGTCGTCCTTCCAACACACCGGTTGTTCCGAGGACTTCCACCCATCACGGCAGTTCAGTTGGCCGAACGGCTGGGAGCATGTTTTCATGTCTCCTTCTGGACCACGCCGCCGGGAAGGAGCGTGGGCACTCCCCTTGAAACCGGCGACACAGCCCGTGACACGGTTCAGATCGATTACGAATCGGCACTCCAAGATGCTCGTTCTGTCTGGTCCTTGGTCGAAAACGCAACCTCTCAAGGCCGGCTGGCATTCTACACGGCTGCGGACCAACAATGGATCCTCGCTGACATCACCGACACCGGCCACCGCAGGCTTGCTGAAGTCGCGCCAGAAAAAAGTGCCGCTTGGCGGTCCCTGGGCGTTTCGATTCTGCACCGCTTGGTCATCGATACGTTGCTCGACGCCTCCACAATCCCAACCCCAAAATATGTCCGGTCCATCGAGGATCTCGTCTCCAGCTTGATCCACGGTGACGATACCGGGCGCGACGCAACCGGCCAACAGGGGAGTGGCGGGCACTTTGAATTGGCCGCGTTTGTCATGCCCGCCAGTGTTGAGCATATCCGCGCTATCAGCAATGAAGGGGAACGGATGCCGGCCAAGAGCACTTTCTTCTTCCCGAAGGTTCTCAGCGGACTGGTGATCAATCCATTGACTCCTTGAAGCCGGCAGGACCGAGAGCGGACTCCAAGACCCAGCCTACTCTTCAATGACGGAATCTAACCCGTTCCGTAGGAAACTCGGATGCTATCGGTCTACCCAATCGGATCGCATTTTTCAACCATCCTCATCATGTAAACTGGGGGTTCCACAGGAAACGGGGGCTTTAAGTGGATGAGGTTAATTAGTTCCGCATGAAACCTGGTTGATTGGTCTGCGGATCCGCCGGGAACTGGCATTTGCTTAGGCATCCTCGCTTCCTACAATTCCCGCTCCCCAACGGCATTCCAACCATTCGGTTTTTTCTGCGTCGACTTATTTCATGGCCCGGGTCTATTGCGTTGCCAACCAAAAGGGCGGTGTCGGGAAGACGACAACCGCAGTCAACCTTGCCGCGGGTGTGGCAAAGGCGGGGATGCGGTCCTTGCTGGTCGATCTCGATCCCCAGTGCAATGCGACCACTGGCCTGGGCCAATCCCCAACCGAACGCCATCCCCTGGTTGATTGCCGGCCATTGGCGGAATCCTATGTGGAAACGAACGTGCCGAATCTGCAATTATTACCCGGTTGCCGCAGTTTTCAGGACATCCATGCCCTGGCTGGCTTGGACCCATCACGAACGGACCTGGTTGCCGAACACCTTGCTGGCAGCTTGGGGACGTTTGAGTATGTCTGGATCGACTGCCCTCCCTCCCTTGGGCCACTCACCGAAACGGCTTTGGCCAGTTCGACTGAGGTCCTGATGCCGATCCAGTGTGAGTACTTTGCCATGGAAGGACTCGCGCAAATGATCGAAGTGATTCGGTGCGTGATGGGCCGTCCCGATAGCCGATTACAGTTTGGGGGGATTGTATTGACGATGCACGACCCGGACTTGGAACTGACGCATGAGGTAGACAACGAGGTCCGCGATTTTTTTGGAGAGATTGTATTTGATACCGTTGTGCCGCGGGACATTGCGGCAGCCGAAGCGCCCAGCCACGGGCAATGTGTGATCGATTATGCACCTCGAAGCCGCGTGGCGCGGGCCTATATCGAGCTTTGTCAGGAGGTATTGGAACGTGTCTAGAGAACGACGACTAGGACGAGGGCTTGAAGCCCTGCTCGGCCGAGTGAGCGAACCGGTTCGATCCCCGTCCGCCACGCCGCCAATCCATACCGGTCAGGAATCCGCCTCGATCGAACCGCCTCAGCCACCCCCGGCACCCCCACCTGCCGATGATCGGATGAGCCGGGATGGCAGCGGTCAATTATGGTTGGATATCTCGGTAATCGATCGCAATCCCTACCAGCCGCGCGAAGATTTCAGCGAGGATGGATTGCAAGCACTCGTGGAGAGTATCCAATCCCACGGTGTACTCCAGCCGCTAGTGGTTCGGCGGAATGGCGATCGGTTCCAACTCATCATGGGGGAACGACGCCTGCGTGCCGCGTCGAAAGCCGGCTGGAACCGGGTTCCCATCCAAATCCGAGACGCCGATGACCGCCAGATGGCCGAACTGGCGATCGTCGAAAACGTTCAGCGGAAAGACCTGAACGCCCTCGAAAAAGCGGCATCTTTTGCCTGGTACCTCGAAAAATTCGGCTGCTCCCAAGAAGAATTGGGCCAGCGGATCAATATTGATCGCTCCACAATCGCCAACCTGATCCGCCTCCTCGAATTGCCCGATCCGGTCAAGGACATGATCCGTACCGGCACACTCCCGGCAAGCCATGCCCGGGCCCTCCTCCCACTGGGAGACGCCCGCGAGCAAATCACGATGGCCGAACGGGTCTGGCAGGAAGGCCTCACCGTCCGAGCGACCGAAGAAGCCGTCCAGCAGCGAATCCGGAAACTCGATGCGGAACCATTCGGCCTCATCGGGTCGGATGGCGAGCGGCGCCGGGTCCCTCGAACGTGTACAGCCCACGTGGCGTCCTTGGAAAATGAACTCCGGGTCGCCCTCGGCACGAAAGTCGATGTCAAACAGACGGCCCGCGGCCGGGGCCGGATCACAATCCACTTTAACAACCAAATCGAATTCGAACGGCTCCGGAAACAGATCACCGGCCAGCAGGCATCCAACCGAGCTAGTGGCCAGTGATGGTCCCATCAGCCCCATCGGTGGTTTGGACTTGGATGTTCCATCCGGCCGAAAAAAGAAGAAGTACGTTTGTTCACTATTCCAGGCCATTGCCGGCTGACAGAGTCCAGAGTATCATCAAGACAATTCGGGGCGTGGCGCAGTCTGGCTAGCGCGCCTGCTTTGGGAGCAGGAAGTCGGAGGTTCAAATCCTCTCGCCCCGAC
>JAFGFZ010000205.1 GCA_016930815.1 Pirellulales bacterium
GATGAATCGGGAGTTGGCACCTCCCTGACCACGATTCCAGTCGTTCTTGGTCAGACCTATCGGCTCGTCGCCGCGATTGACTTCGACGGCGACGAATTGCGTCTATGGGTCAATCCAAACAGCAGCGATTTCGACGAGGGAACAGGGAGCAACTCGGCCGATGTGACGCGGGCGTACACCGGGACGAACTGGAGCACGGCTGTCCGGCTGGCATCCGGTGCCGAAACGACTTGGGATAACCTCATCGTTGCAACTGAATTTTCCGAGCTCAACCTTCCAGCAGCCGACGTACTGACATTGCGAGTCAACACAACGACCGGAGCCGTCTCAATGCGAAATGATTCGGGCGCCTCGATCGATATCAATGGCTATGCGATCCTAAGTGCCGGAGGAGCTCTCAATGCGAGTGGATGGAACAGCTTCCAAGAACAGGATCTGGTATCATTCCCAGCCGGTGATGGAACCGGAAACGGCTGGGAGGAAACTGGGATACCCGATTCCGGATACCTTGGGGAAGCTTTCCTTCTCGGCAATTCGACGTTCGCCGATCAGTTCTCTATTGATCTCGGTTCGGCGTTTCGTCCGACGGTATTCGGCCAGAACAACGACGGGGACCTGGTCTTCAACGTCCGGCTTGCCGACGGCGGGATACTGGATGGTCTGGTTGAATACGTTACCGGCGGTGTTGTGAATGATGCGGATTTCAATGGCGATGGGAATGTGGATGGTACTGATTTCCTGACATGGCAGATTGGTTTCGGTACCACGGGCACGGCTTCCCGTGTCGACGGTGATGCCAACAACGACACCAATGTTGACGGGGCCGACTTGGCAATTTGGCGGAGCCAATTCGGTACAGTTGGATTGGGGACCGGTGGATTGGCAGGCATGGGCATCCCGGAACCAGCCACCTGCGTGTTAGCGATCCTTGGACTGTTTGTTTTGATCCTGGGATGGATCCGCAATCCGATGCATAAGTCTCCTGCTTGATCTCGTTTGGTTGGGAAGCGGACCGATGAGAGCAACTTTTATCCGCCCCCCATTCGAATGGGCTCTCTATTCGATGAACGCATAACAGAGCACGTGGGTCATTGCGAAGAAGCAGTCTTCCAGATGCCCCATGTGGCGTGTTGGGACGAGGAGGGGGATTTGGACCATCTCTTTGAGTTGGCCGCCCTCCGCGGTTGTGCATCCGATCGTCTTCAAGCCGGAATCGTTGGCGTACTCGACGGCTTTGAGTACATTGGGGCTATTCCCGCTCCCGCTGATCGCGATAAGAACATCTCCCGATCGGGCCCAGTTTTTGAGTTGTTCAACGAAGGCGACTTCGTAGGCGACATCGTTGGCATAGGCGGTGATCGTCGCGATACTGTCCGTCAGCGAGATCATTTTGATGCGGGGCGTTTGCTTTTCATAGGAACCCCCTTTGACCATGTCCACCACCATTTGGGAGGCGATACTTGCGCTCCCCCCATTCCCGCAGGAATAGATGATCTTGTCGCGGTCCCGGGCGTCCCGAATGGCATCGATGGCTCGATCGATCTGTTCGGGATCGATGCCTTGAAGGGTTTGGCAGAGTCCTGTCAAGTAATGTTGGGCAAAGCCGGACGATCCCATGGTTTATCCTTTCTGTTGTTGATTCCAAAGCCGCAGGCGGTCCTCCAGCTGGTCGGGCCGCGCGACGCCGGTCGAACCGAGGTGCTGCACGGTGATGGAAGCCACCAGGTTCCCGACAACCGCGGCTTCGGGAAGCGATGCGCCGGCACCGAGGGCAAGCACGGTCCCGGCGGAGAAGCTATCACCGGCACCCGTCGAATCGATTTCCCCTTCGATATGGACTCCTGGCACGCGGGTCCATTCGGGATCGCTAACGACGGCACCATATTCGCCGCAGGTTACGACCACGGGGGCCTGGTTGGCGGTACGGAGCCGCTTCGCGGCGTCCAGGAATCCTTGTTCGTCCACCGTGGTGCCTGGCGGTGGCTGGCGGAGCCCAAGGACTTCATAATGATTGCATTTAATGATCAGATGCCGGTAGGCATCCAGATAGCACCGGCTATCCACCCAGGCAATCAAATCAGGTCGATTTTCAATCCGTTGGATGATTGCATTGCGGACTGTTGGGGAGAGGATACTTGAATCCGCCTCTTCCGATTCCACTTGATCCAGGACAATGAGGGCATCGATTTCTGGCAGGAGGGCATCGAGTGCATTGACGATCTGGTTCTCAAGATGATCCGGGATTGGGTTCCGCAACTTCGTGTCGTAACGTTCGTGTTCGCCGGCCAGGCCCGGAATCGATTGATTTCTAGGTTTGAGATAGGTGGGAGTGAAGATATCCGGCGCACAGATGAGGTAACGGGTATTGCAGTTTCGATTTTCCAGGCCTCGCCGCAATTCGAAGCCCTCCCCATCGTCGCCGACCAGACCGATGGTGTGCAAGTGGTTGGCGCCCAGGGCGGACAGATTATTGACGATGGTCCCCGCCGCGCCGGGGCTACAGCGGACGCGGACCACCTGGTGGGCCTTGTTTCCGGTTTCCACGCTTGTCTCGACGAGTGCCGGATCCACGTCCAGGTATTTATCGAGAAAGAAGTCACCCAGCACGGCGATCCGGCAGTCTGGGAAGCGATGGATCAATTCACCGAGCCGTTTGTTTTCTAGAGTGGCGCATCGCATGCGTTCAAGTCTCCGGTCAGTGCGTGGAGCAGGCCGAGCAGGAAGTCACGATTATCGGCGCAGAGATATCGCATGGTTCCTCCCATGCGGTGGAACGTCTTGTTATACCGCTGGTAATAGGCCGGATTTTCCTCGGGCGGTTCGCCTTGAGACCAATCCCAACTCGGTTCGGCCACATCATTGACAAGCAGGAAAAAACGATCGAGATGGCAGCCCCGCTGGATAGCCAGGTTCTGGGCCATGGAGAGTGATTTTTCGAAAACCATTGGGCTCATCACGGCGGAACCGATGGAAATGTAAACACCCCCATCGATTCGACTGACACTTTCGGCAAAGGCGAGGAAATCTCGACCGGCAGTTCTACCAAGGCAGGCGCAATGGTTCATGGGGTGGTTGTAGATGATGTCGTGGCCAATCATCGGGTGGCCAGTCAACGGAATCCCCAGCCGGAACGCCCCGGCTTGAATGCTGTACGCTTTCCATGGGTGCTGGATTATCAATCGCCCGGGCTTCAGGTCGAATGCCCGGACAACGGCCAATAGATCCGCGGCGGCGGCGGCGATTTCCGGATGGTTTGGGAGGTGATCCGAGACCGCCTGTTCGAGTTCATGAGCGCTGGGGATATCGAGCCCTTCCGATTCGATCATTGCACCAATCGACTCCCCGTATCCCATCTTCCGGAATGCGCCCACGTTCAACGCCAGGTTGATGTAATAGCCGGTCTCTGCCCAATTCCCGAACCGGCCTTCATGGACCATGGATTCGACATCCTCGCAGCTTTGGCCTTGAAACGCGAATTCCCAATCGTGGATGATCCCAGCGCCATTCGTGGCCAGATGGGTCACGAAGCCATGTTCGATCAGTTTCAAGAAAACGAGTGCCAGGCCATTTTTGATGGCATGGGCTCCGAATGTCATCATCACCGGCCGTTCGGCACGCCGCGCCTGGCGGATCTGTTCGGCGCATTCCAGGATCAAAGCATGCGCGGAACTAGCGAGTTTGCCCGGCATGCTTGCCGGCGCGACATAGTCGCGTTCAATCGATTTCTTGTTCGCCCGTTTCGCGAGCGGTTCCAGTCGTATCGCGAAGCGGTCCAGTTGTGGAAGTGCCATCATCTTGAATATCATTCCATAAAAAGTCGACCAGCTGCATTTGTTCCCGAAAATCGGGGACGATGAAATCGGCCCCGATTCCGATCAGTCGTTCCCGTTTCCACGGATCGGGGCGGCCACTCCGGTTGGCTTCATCGCTAGCCACACCCACCGCGATGCCACCCGCCTCTTTAACGTTCTGGATTTCAACGTAGCCGTCCCCAAAGCCGATCAGTTTCCGTGCCTGGACGGATTGGTTCGCAAGAATGCGTTGGATCACTTGGGCTTTGGAAAATGAACGATAATCGTCCACCGCGCCATAGATATGTTCGCCAAAAAAAGTATCGATTTTCAGCAATTCCGCCTCTTCGCGGACATACACTTCGTCCGTACCGCTGGCCAGGTAGAGCTTGACATTTTTCGACCGGAGATTGTCGAGGAGTTGCATACTGCCGGGAACGAGCATTTCTACGGGGTCCACGCGTCCTTGTCGCAGATCTTCCCGGCGGGAGCGGATCCGTTCCATCAGGCGTCGATGATATTCCTTTTTATATTCGAGCGGATCCGCCGGTCTGCCTCCGCGCCGGGAGACTTCCTCGGCGAGCCGGATCATCTGGTAGATGGTTTGTTGCCCGGTCAATTCGGCCACGTACTTCTCCACGATCCAGAATAAATCGTCGGGGGATTCATCGGTACCCGTTTCGAGGAGAATATCGACCATCATTGGGACCATCACGTGAACCCATCCTTCGCGAATCAGGCTCAAGGTGCCGTCAAAATCGAACAGGGCATGCTTGGGCACAAAACCGATCGGGAAGGAGCCGAGGATTTCAATCGTGGTGCCGGAGAGATACCGGATCGGCCCCGTTGGTTCCACAACGCGCCGGTAATCCGATTCCAGGTTACTTTGGTTTTGCATCCTATTCATGGGACATGGCTTATTTTGTAGTGTTTCGTAGTGGAGCGTAACTTACGGACCACCATCTGTCTATCGCCCCCCGGCATTCATCCCGATTCATCAGGCCTCTTGCCCCCAACAGGCTGCGCGGTTTCAATAGATACCAGAATTGTTTATGTTGGCGACCGATCATTCTTTCCAGGAGAATACCATGTTGGTACCGCGACCCATCCTATTTGTCACGAGCCTGTTCGTGCTACTCTTGTTGCCCCGCGATCCTCTCAACGCGGCACCAGACGCGGCTGGAAGATCAAAACGCCCCAATATCTTGTTCCTCTTCGCCGATGACCATGCCTATCAAGCAATCAGCGCCTACGGATCCAACCGGAACCAAACGCCGCATATTGATCGATTGGCCCAGGAAGGGATGCGATTCGATCGGTGTTATGTGACGAACTCCATTTGTGGTCCATGCCGGGCCGTCGTTCTGACGGGGAAATACAGCCACTTGAACGGTTTCTTTCACAACGGAAATAGGTTCAATGGCCAGCAGCAAACGATGCCGAAGCTGATGCAGGCCGCCGGGTACCAGACCGCCTTGATTGGCAAGTGGCATCTGGTGAGCGATCCGACAGGTTTTGATTATTGGCATATCTTGATTGGGCAGGGGCCTTATTACAATCCGACGATGATCAAGAATGGCACGAAGGTGCAACACACCGGGTACACGACCGATCTGATCACGGACGATGCGCTCGACTGGCTGAAAAACCAGCGGGATCCAGAAAAGCCTTTTTTGCTCATGTGCCAGCACAAGGCGCCTCATCGGAACTGGATGCCGGCGACTCGGCACCTGACCCTCTACGATGATCGCGATCTGCCGGAACCGCCGACCCTATTTGACGATTATGCGAATCGAGCCAGCCCGGCCTCGAAACAGGAAATGACGATTGCTCGGCACATGTACGAGGGTCACGATCTCAAACTCATTCCGCCCACGGATCCAATGTCGGTTCCCAATGGGCCGGATCGATCCTGGCAAAACCAGATTCGAAGTCTGACTCCCCAGCAGCGCGAACCGTTCCTCGCCGCCTACGCCCCCAAAAACGAGGCGTTCCGGAACGCCAATTTGCAGGGCGAGGAGCTCGTGCGGTGGAAGTATCAACGGTATATCAAGGATTACCTGCGATGTATCACAGCCGTCGACGAAAACGTCGGCCGTCTGCTCGACTACCTCGACGAGAGCGGATTGGCCGAAAACACGATGGTCATCTATTCAAGCGATCAGGGTTTCTATCTGGGCGAACATGGCTGGTACGACAAGCGATGGATGTACGAGGAATCGCTCCGGACACCGCTGATCGTTCGCTGGCCAGGACATATTTCCCCGGGAAGTCAATCCGGCACGATCGTCTCGAATCTTGATTTCGCCGAGACGTTTCTCGATCTGGCCGGCGTGGCGATACCGGACGACATGCAGGGCAGGAGCCTGGTCCCCGTCCTTGCCGGCAAGACACCCGACGACTGGCGCAAGTCGTTCTATTATCATTACTACGAAGGCCCACCGGCCGTGCACAAGGTCGCTCGGCATTCCGGCGTGACGGACGGCCGTCATAAGCTGATCCACTACTACCAATCGGGCGAGTGGGAGCTATTCGACCTCAAGAAAGACCCGTATGAACTGAAAAGCGTGTATGGGGATCCGGCCTACGCAACGATCCAAAGCGGCCTCGAAGCCGAATTAGCCCGGTTGCGACAGGAGCTGGCCGTCCCCGATCCGGATCCGCCCGCCGCGGGTGGCTAGTGCTTCGTCAAGGAAAATGGAACACGGGTTGTTTGAATCCGCGAAATTCGGTATTCGAAATATGGGGATAGACAAACCTGTCGACCGGGGCTACCCCAAGGTGGGAAGTTGACAGAACACTAGCCACTTCAATTGCATTTCGCCGAATATTTATTTATACTCGCTGATAGTCTGGCTACCTAGAGCTTATCCCAAAACCACTCACCCCCCTTCCCTCTCCCCGCAAGCGGGGCGAGGGGAGCCAGTTTTGGGATAGGTTCTTATTCGGATAGCTTGACGACTCATTCGGTTTTCTCATCACGACGAAATGAGTTATTGCGGAATGCATTCATTTACTATGGCTATCTTGTCTGGGAGACCCTAATGTTCCAGTCGCGCAGAACCGGTTTCACGCTCGTTGAATTGCTCGTTGTCATCGCCATCATCGGCATTCTTGTTGCCCTTTTATTACCCGCCGTCCAAGCCGCGCGAGAAGCCGCCCGGAGAACCCAATGCCAGAATCACCTCAAGCAAATCTCATTGGCTTTCGCGACGCATGAGGATGCTCATGGCCATTTGCCGACCGGGGGCTGGATGGGTGGGACGGTCGGGGATCCCGATCGGGGTTTTGACGCGGGCCAACCTGGTGGCTGGGTTTTTGTTATCCTGCCATACATCGAAGAGCAGACGATTTTCGACATTGGCAAGGGGATGACTGGAAACGCAAAAGAAACGGCGCTGGCAAAACGCGATGCGACGCCAATTGAGATCATGAATTGCCCATCGCGACGGCAGGCGAAGCCGTTCGAAAACACGCAGAATTTTGTCTCCTGGCAATCGGGTCCGACACCCGTCCATGCCCGATCCGACTATGCCGTGAATGTTGGAAACGAAACGGGATATAATGGCCATTGCGATGGTCGAGCTTCCCGGACCGCTGAGGAATTCGATAAGAATTCTGGATGGGTGGAAGATGTCAACGCATACACGGGGATCAACTGGTGTGGTTCCACGGTCGAACTTCGGCATGTGACGGACGGTACGAGTAAAACATATGCCGTGGGAGAGCGGTATATCGATGCGAACCACTACGAGGATGGATCGCTCCATTCCAACGACTGGAGCATGTATACCGGATTCCAGGATGACAACGCACGTTCAACCTACTACGATCCCGCCCGGAACTTGGCCTGGACGCCACTGCAGGACACGCCCGGGCTGAGTGACGACGAACGGTTCGGGAGTGCCCATCCCGGCGGATGTTATATAGGTTTTCTGGACGGCCACGTGGAGATGATCCAGTACGATATCGAACCGCTGGTTCATTGCCAGAACGGTCACCGATGCGACGGCGGCACAATGAACTAACGGGAGGTCGGGCTTCGTCAATCCGATTTCAGAGTAACCTTCACCTCTGCGGCCACGGTATCGGGGGCGATTTCCTCTCCAAGGGTGGTCTGCTCGTTGTACTTGGCGGGGATTTTTTTGGTCGGATGGGTGACTCGGATCTTGAAGGTACCCCCCGTGATGTAGGCCCCATGCTTGCCCTGCAGTTGTTCGGGTAGGAACTCTTCCGAAATCGCCACGCGGGTGAAGCCACGAGGGCCGGTGATGCCGGTTGCCGGATGGACTACTTCTCCAAGATAGGGTTCCGGCTCAAACAAGACCGTCGCATCTGGCAAAGGTTGGCCATCCATCTCCACAAAGACGGTCAATCCCCTGAGTCCCAAGGCCTGGGCCTTCCAGCCTGCAATCCGGTCCTTGATCTCCTGCTCGGTAATCCGCCCATCCCCGTCTTGGTCGTACTTCTTCGAATGCTTTTGGATACCGGGAACGGCGTCGAGTTCAGCGCCGGCAAGGGCGCTGTCGCTGTCCTTATCGTAGAGCCGGATCGCCTGGGCGGCGGCCTGCGATGGATCGACCTCGACGGGCTTGATCGCGGAGGGACGCCCACTGCAGCCGGCAATCAGGGCCAGTACCGTGACCTGGATGAACGAAAACATGACCGGCCGGTGGAAAATCAAGGCACGGGAACTCTGACCGTTCCCAGAAGAGAAGCAATGCATGCTGTCACCTTTCTAAGAGTCTGGAATTCATGGCAGGGTAGGGGGGAGAAAAAATGCCGAAGTCCTTTTCGAGTCGTTCCGTTGGGCATACGTTGACAATTTTGATTATCGTAATGCGGAATGGATTGCGAATCAATCGCTCAGGGCGAAAGATGGGCATAAAGGGCGTGGCGGTCCAGCAACCACGATAGAACGAGTTCAGGGCGAACGATGATAAGATGGTGATGGTCTGGTCGGGAGACCAGACCATAACAGAGTATATTCCAAGAAGCCGGCTTTTGCAAAAAGCCGGGCTTCTCTTACAAGAGAATCTGATTCTAATCCTTATGTGGCGGATTGGCCGGTTTGGAAGTTGCTCCCAGTGCAATACCGGGCAGAATTTCATTTGCCGAGTTGGTGCTCAGGTTGAAGATTGTGAAACCGTTCGCGCCAAGAGCGCGGGCGTAATGAATTTGCCCCACAACTTGTTCGGCCGGCAGTGTACTCCGCGAGGCGGTTGCCCCGATGCCCGGATAGATGGGGATGCGGCCGCCGACGAGATGGACCTGGTTTTTGACGAGTTCGATAAATGCGGCATCATGGTTTGTATAGTCCATCGGGCAGATGAAGTCGAGGTAGCCCGATTCAATCCAAGCGGCCCAATCCTGACCGATGGATTGGCGGCACGCCGGATAGTTACTGAAGACGGCCGCCGAGATTTTGATTTCCGGGCGGATTTTCTTCGCCTGGTCGTGCACGGCGGCAACGAGTTGGGTGATCTGCTCGCACCGCCAGTCCTGGTAGCGATGCTGAAGTGGCCCCGAGTAGCAATCGGCAGGCCACTGGGCGACCTTCTGGTGGATTGCCGCCTCAAAACGTTCGCGGCACCCATCACAGTAACAGCACGACCGGTCCGGATAACGGATATAATCGAAGTGGAGGCCATCCACTTCGTAATGACGGGCCACTTCGAGCATGCTCTCTAATTCCAGCTGGATATTTTCGGGATGCGATGGGCAGAGCCAATCGTGCGGGGTTCCTTCGCAGGTAACCTGGGTTCGGCCCGCTTGACGCATCCGGTCCACGAACGATCGCGGGGCCCCCGACAGGTTGTAGTTCACTTTCCAGACATGGACTTCCAGGTTGTGCCGATGGGCGGCGGTGACACACCGGGCAATCTGGTCTCCATACTTCTGATAGGTCTCGCTTTCCGGCAGCACTTGGCTCGGGTAGTGCGCCCGGCCACCCCATAACATATTCGGAAAGATCATATTGAAACCATGCTTGGCCAGCCTGGCGGCCGTCCGTTCCCAATCACCGTCGTCGGCGCCGGTTCCCGAATGATTCCACCAGGCGCGACCCTCACGGGGAACACTCGGTTCGGAGAGAAGGTAGGCATCGGTCAGGAGCGTGCGGGCTTGGCGTATTCCATCGATCGATTGGCGGAAATCGCCACGCGAGCGCATCGCTTGCGTGTCTGAAAGGATTAATGTCGCTTCTTTCAATTTCGCAATGGCCGGTTCCATCTGCTGATCGCGAACGAACTGCGCCAAGTCCTCGATCTGGTGACAATGGCCAATGGAATTCAGCCGGCGGGAAGCGTTATCGGCCATCTGCTGCCACAGGGGTGGAGCCAGGGCACCGAGGACGGATGCGAGCAGTTGTTTCTTCGTTTCCCAATCGTCCTCCAATACAATGTGGCTGAAATAGGCACCCCGGTCACTGAGTAGCATGGCGGCATGCCCGGTCCGTTCACCACGGTTGTCGAGCCACCAGCCTAGGACACGGGCATTGAATCGGACCGGGGTTGCGGTCCGGATGTTCCAGGATGCCTGGCGAACCGACGGTGGGAGCCCTGGCGTGGCGTCCGGTTCGAACTCGATCTCCGAAAGCGTCATTGGGGCCGTTGGCCGGAAGTAGACGCCGTCATCGAATCCCAGCGCGGTACCGAGTTGGGCGGGTAGATTGTAACAGACAAAAAGCTTGCCACCCCGTTCCACGAATCGGACCAGCCCATCGATGGTTCCATTACCGAGTGTTGGATTGTAGGCCAATAGGGCAATGCAACGTTTTCCAAGACCGTCTTTGGCAACGGTCTGTTCGTCGATCTGGTCGAATGGGATTCCCAGTTCGTCGAGCATCCGGCCAACCCGGCCGGCTACCTCGCGCGCCGTGCGGATTTCCGATTCGTTTCGATCACGGTCCGCAGCGGGGACGACCAGGCCGACATCATTCCATCCGGCGGAGAGCCGGCGGAAACGGATGCGCGTGTCGATCGGTTTTCCTTTCCAGCACGACAGCCGGATCCCATCAATGGCGTTCCAACCCTCTGGTTTGCCTTCTATCCGATAGGCAGGTTTAGAAAACCGTAGCGTCTGCCAACCTGCATCTGTCAAGGGAGAACTGCAAGCATACCAGCCGGAACCACTTCGGAAAAAGAGTGTCACATACCCAATCGCTTCGGGATGTTCCGCCCAGATTTCCAATGAAAAGTAGCCGAAAGCTGCAAGATCGACGCGCTGATCGCAATCCAGGATCGTCCGTTCCGTCTCGGGTTGCGTGGCAAAAGGGCCGTGACATTCCAGGACGGGCCGGTCCGCTTCAGGAACTGCCACGACGGGAGGCGTGCCTCCACTGGCGGTCCAGGCCTGTTGTGCCGCCGTTGAATCGGCATATTCAAATGAGTCCAATATCGACTCGTTACCGATTCCCGTGAGAGTCAGAAACAACACAATGGATGGAACTGTCATCATGATAACCTGCTAGCATGAATGCGCGTTCGTATCTCAGCGAAATCAGCAACCCAGCGGGAAGGAATACTATATTGCCAAGGAGTTTGGGATGGACGGACGTGTTTTTTTCGAAGATCTACCTCGGCTTCGGATCCACACCATAAGAGTCTCTCTTGCGGAGATTGCAATCGAGGGAACTGGATGGATTCCGGTAGTTGATCTAGCTCTGCCAGCCCATTATCGCGTACGATAGCCGCCTATCGGGCACGCTAGTGCTTTGTCAAAGCTAAGGCTGTGTAAGTTGCCGGGCTTGATCGAGGTAGTTCGCTCCGCAAACCAAACGCCATGATCGCGGAGATCCGCGATTTTCTCATCAACACATAGAATAGAGCGTATCGAATCGATCAAGGTTTGACAAACGGCTAGTCACTGATATTGGGGACTGTTCCATCGACCGCGGAAGGAGCCAGATCGTGTCAACAGCCTATGCACCGCACATTATTTTTGCTGGTGGAGGGACCGGCGGCCATTTGGGGTCGGGTCTGAATGTGGCCGGGCATGTGGCCCGGCAGTTGCCTCAGGCATCGATCACATTTATTGGCACGGGCCGCCCCTTGGAACGCCAAACGGTGCGGGAAGCCGGCTATCAGTATGTGGCCATATCAGCTCAGCCGGCGCCTCATAGTCCGGTGGAAGCGATCCGGTACCTGACGGAAAATATTGCCGGTTACTGGGCGGCGCGTTGGCTCCTGCGTGATCAAAAGGCAACGCTAGTCGTCGGTTTGGGTGGTTTGGCAAGTGGTGCGGTTGTGCGAGCGGGCGTGGCACGAGGGATCCCAACGATCCTACTCGAACAGAATGCCTTTCCAAGCCGAATCACTCGTTGGATCGCCCGCGATATGTCCGTGGTCTGTACCGGATTTGATCCAGCCCATGCCAAGTTCCCCAGCGGTGTCAACGTCCAGTGGATTGGAAATCCGATCCGTTCTTCCTTGGAGGCGCTTGCGACGCAGGTCCGTCCTCGTCCAGCCGAGCCGGGCAACCGCCCGCAGCGCCTGATTGTTCTTGGAGGGAGTCTAGGCGCGGAGAAGTTCAACCGGGCCGTACCTGCCGCACTTGCCCGCCTGCGGGAACAACTGCGAGGATGGTGTATCGTGCACCAATCCGGTCCCGGGCGAGTCGAAGAGACTCGCCAAAGATATCTTGAGGCGGGGCTGGATGCACTTACGGTTGGGATTTTGGATGATTTTGCCGAGGTGTTGGTGGCCTCGGATCTGGTCATCAGTCGCGCCAGCGGCATGATCCTCGCGGAACTGGCGGTGGCTGGAGCTCCCGCGGTGGTTCTCCCGTACCCGGATGCGGCCAATGATGTCCAAATGGCCAACGCACGGATCTTTGCGGATGGGGGAGCGTGCCACGTGGTCGATGAGGAGGCTGCGGGAGGCCGGCTGGATAGCGAGCTTGCCGCGCAATTGGGTCCACTGCTTTCCAATCCAGATTCTCGAAGCCGCATGTCGGCAGCCATGCTGCAACAGGCCCGCCCCTCGGCCGCGAAAGAGATTGCACGGATTGTAGCCGACATGGCCCACGGCCGCTTGATGTCCGCGGCCTAATGGTCCAGTGAAATCGTCCGCGCGAGTGGTTCGAGGATCTGATCGGCAACATAATGATCGACCACATCGCAGCAGATCTTCGAAAGCCCGTTCAGCGCGTCGATGAAATTTGCATACGAGCCCAAGCCCCCATATTGCCGGGTTGTGACATAGACGCTGAGCTGGTCTTCGCCATACTCGCCCGTGCGAATTTGATACGCGTTCGTACGCGACTCGATACAGATGCGGCATTGCGTGCGGCAATCTTCGTCAAGCGATAGAGTTAAAGTCGGTTCATTACCGATGATTGTCGCTCCGGGCATCGAGGCGAGAGCCTCGAATGCGGGATTCATCCCGAGCGCCTCGGCAATCAAGGAGTTGTGGTTGCCGCGGCAGGTGAAATCAAAACCAATCAGGAAATCAAGTGCCTCGCAATCGAGCGGGCTGACCGACAACGCATACGGCACGACATCCAGTAGATAACGATGCTGGGCAATCGCCGTTTCAAAGGATTCCGGATTCACGCAGCCTGAGCATACGCGGCGCGGTTCGAGGGAACACCAGCGATAATGCCCGAGTTCCTTGTTTTCTTCCAGGACGAACTCCCCCTTGTCCCGCTGATAAAAGCTCTTCATCGTAGGGTACTTCTTCTGGACTTGCTCGAAATAATGCAGTACGGTCTCGCGGCTGCATGCGAGTTCCATCTCGGTGGCGATGTTCATATTGATATAATAATCGTCTGAGAGAGATCGATATCGATTCATTTCAAGCATCCTCGAGAGTCCCTTTTGAATCAACACAGGCCAGTATAGAATCGGGAGGTGGAATGTGTCAAAGACCATGCATGCCAAGATTCACACTTTCCCGACACCACTCGGCTGGATGGCGCTTGTTGGCGAAGAGCGCACGCTAAACCGGTCCGTATTCGGCTACACCACGCCCGATGCAGCGGTGCATGCTGCCATGCGATGGGATCGTCATTGGAGTTCCGTTGTACTTGACACAACGTGTGCGATAGCAGCCGCCATGGAACAGGCCAAATGGTCTCCTTTTTTTTACGAACTCGCCGAACGGCTCACGCGATTCGCGGCAGGGGAAGTTCAGAGTTTCTCTGACATCCGGCTCGATGTCAACGCCTTGACACCGTTTTCACAGCGTGTCCTCGCGGCATGCCGGACGATTCCGTGGGGTCAAACATCAACCTATGGTGAACTGGCACGCCGCTGCGGTTCGCCAGGTGCCGCACGGGCCGTTGGAAACATCCTAGCCCGGAACCGGTTCCCGATCATCGTTCCATGCCATCGAATTCTTCCGGCCAATGGTCAGTTCGGTGGTTTTTCCGCGCCGCAAGGAACCGCAATGAAAAAACGGCTACTTGCAATGGAGCATGCATGACTATAATGGAACGCC
>JAFGFZ010000206.1 GCA_016930815.1 Pirellulales bacterium
CTATCGCCAACCAGGATCCCTTCGATGCCCACGGAGTCAATGAGCTCGGCCATGGCATAATCGTAGGCGGTCAGCATGGTGATCTTGTGGCCGGAGGCTTTGAGATCACGAAACTGAGGAACCGTCATTTGCTGCGGAATTTCGACCATGACCCATTCGAACTCACAGGTGGGAAGAAACGAACCCAACGGCTGCCACAGGATCCAGCCTTGTAAAGGAGCAGGCACCTTCCAATCCCCTCAATTGTTGCTATCACTCAAGAGATTGACAAGCGAGATAGACCGTTTCGTTCGCGGGAGCGATAGTCGTTGTTTGCTCCGCAAACAAAACGGAAAAGTGCGAACCGGCCGGCATTTTATCATAAAATTCTCCCGTTTCGTTCGCGGGAGCGAACGACGACCGACGGCAGTCGTTGTTTGCTCCGCAAACAAAACGGAAAAGTGCGAACCGGCCGGCATTCTATCATAAAATTCTCCCGTTTCGTTCGCGGGAGCGAACGACGACGCTGGCCGTTAAACTGCCGGGAATCTGAACTGCCCGGGCAATCCTTGCCGATTATACGGATTCGTCAAAGTTGGCTGATTGGTTGGACGATAACAATGTTGCTGAATGCTCTGATTGAAGGTGCAGCGTCCTTGCGCGGCCGCTAGCAGATCGTGAGCTACAGCCCGGGGGGACTGGCCAATCCGGGCCTTGGGATTCGCTATTGGGCGAACAGGGGTACCGAGGATGGCTGGAACACTTAGGGCCGGTGCTGGCGCATTGCCCAGCGGTCTGTCCAGGATCACACCTTCAGCAGGGATGCAATCGATGAGCCGTCGAGTCCGCGGAATTGGGGCGTGGGTGACGATCATCACCATGATCGCCACCGGCTGCCAGCCAACACAACCATTCTTTTTCATGGAAGATGGCGACCTGTCGCATTATCTGGACACAGCGACAGATATTGAGTATCCCGATGTTGAAGAATCGCATCTTGCCGAGGTGGATGGCGCGCAGGCGCCGTTGACGCTTGAAAACTTTGAACAGTTTGAAATTTGGGACCTCACTCTGGAAGATGCAACCCGCCTTGCCCTTGAAAACAGCCAAGTCATGCGGCAACTGGGTGGTCGGCTCCTGCCTAACAATGCACCGGAAACCATCAGCCGCAGCCTGATTCAATCGGGAACGGTGACCACAACGTACGATCCGGCAGTCGCAGAGACCGGCTATGGCACCAACACGGGCGTGGTCTCCAGTGGGACTGGCGTCGAGGCTGCCCTGTCCGAATATGACGCCCACCTGACCGGGAATGTTTTCTGGGAGCGGAACAACCGCCCGCAGAATTACAGGAGGGATTATGACTTTTTCTTTGTGCCCGTCTTTGATCAGGAGTTGGGAACATTCACGGCCGAGATCAACAAATTCACGGCCGACGGTTCGATGTTCGCCATCCGGAACAATACGAATTATGATTCGAATAATAATCCGACACGGGCCCTGGCGAGTGATTGGCAGACAAACATTGAAGCCGCGTTTGTCCATCCGTTGTTGCAGGGTCGAGGCGCCCAGTACAACCGGATTGCCGGCCCATTCTCATTCGAGCAATTTAATGCCGGGTATGCCAATCAAATCGATGGCGTGGTGATCGCGCGGATTCGTTACGATCTGACGCTTGCCGACTTTGAAGGCGGTGTTCGCAACCTGGTCCGAGATGTCGAGTCGGCCTATTGGGAGCTCTATTTCACCTATCGCAATCTCGAAGCCCAGAAGGCTGGCCAGAAGAGTGCCTTAGCGACATGGAAGACGATCAACGAACTCCGCAGGGCCGGAGATCGTCGTGGTGCTGCCCATGAAGAGGCCCGTGCCCGTGCCCAATTTTTCGGTTTCCGCGCCCAGGTGGAAACCATGTTGACCGAACTCTTGCGAGCGGAAAACCGCCTTCGATATATCATGGGGCTGGCCACGTCGGATGGCCGGCTGATTCGGCCCTCCGATGAGCCGACCACGGCCAAGGTGGATTTTGAGTGGACCGCTGCCCATTGCGAGGCCCTGGCCCGCCGGATTGAAATCCGGAAACAAAAGTGGGAGCTCAAAAAACGCGAGATGGAACTGATCGCCGCAAGGAATCATATGTTGCCCCGCTTGGATGCGGTGGGCCAGTACCGTTGGCTCGGAATGGGTGATACACTTGTCGATACGGGCGGTAGCGGCTTGGCACCGACCGCGCAGGGCTCCAATGCCTTCGAAAGCATGACTAGCGGTGAATTCCAGGAATGGCAATTGGGCCTGAAATTCAGCATGCCGATCGGATTCCGCCTGGCCCATACCGCCGTTCGCCACCACCAGCTGCTCCTGGCTCGTGAGCGGGCGTTGCTCCAAGACCTCGAACTGGAAGTCTCCCACCAGCTCGGCGATGCCATGCGAGATGTTGCCCTGCATCATCGGTTGAGTCAGACCTACTTCAATCAACGGGTTTCATCCCAGGAAGAGGTGCGCAGCTACACGGCCCTCTTCGAGGCCGGTTCCAGTGATCCGGTGACAAACCAGCCCGTGACGGCCGATGTCGTGCTGAACGCTCAGCGGCGACGGTTCGAAGCGGAGGTGGCCTATTTCCGCTCCTTAGTCGATTACAATCTGGCCGTGCTTCGAGTGCATGAACGGAAAGGCTCGCTGCTGGAATACAATGGCGTCCAGTTAGCGGAAGGCCCATGGCCCGCGAAGGCCTACTTTGATGCCCTGCGCCGGGCTAGACAGCGGGATGCCAGCACCTATTTCGATTATGGTTTCACACGTCCGGCCGTGATCAGCCGTGGGCCGGTCGAACAGATGGATTCGCAAGCGATGCCGGAGGAAGGAGAGATCCTCTACGAAGGACCCTTCGTTCCATCCATGCCGGAAACGATCGAGGGGGAAGTGATCGAGACACCTCCACCAGAAACGCCTGGTCCGGAACAGGGAAATGCCGATGACGTGGGATTTGGATTGAACGAAACGGATCGGTCACCGGCCGG
Organism: Pirellulales bacterium; assembly: GCA_016930815.1. Lineage (GTDB taxonomy): Bacteria > Planctomycetota > Planctomycetia > Pirellulales > Lacipirellulaceae > JAFGFZ01. The sequence goes on from JAFGFZ010000206.1 coordinate 2,994, forward strand.
TTCCGGGAAATCAGTGGCCGGTTCCGGGAAACCGGTTCGGAGTTTGTTCGATGCCCCAGGACTCCATCAGAACGTCCATCCGGCAGATCACCAGGTGACCCTCCTTGACGCTGGATCCAATCCGGATCCCAACAGGCAAGTGGAACAAGCGGGAGCCACTTGGATTGTCAGCAAGTCCCCCGGCCCTTCGTCCGATTCAAACACAGACAGCGACTTGACCAGAAAGCAGGTCACTTCAAGTGACAGATCATCGCCAGCCAGTCTATTCCAACTCAGCCAACGGAACGTTTTGCGTCCGGCGGAATCTGGGCCCCAGATCAGGAATCCTATTCAAAAAGGCGAGGGGATTTCTTCTGGAGGAGCCTCGGATGAGGTCCCCGTTAGAGCCACTTGGCGCCGGGCGGGACAACCATCCGATCGTTGAGACATAGGATCTGGCAGAAGGCAGGACGTCGACGACGCTATCAAATCACAGAAACAGACAACCATTGCGAACCGCCGGTGTGCCGCTCCAGTTCCATTGTGAACTGGAGCGGTTTTATTTGATCTGCGATTCTAAAGGGTCAGTTCCCGGCCTGCATTTTGACCGCGGTACCAATTGCTTGAAGAATTCCTTCCTCGGCTAGGATTCGATATTGGATCCCATTTCCAATCACGGTTGCCGTGATTCGGACGTGGTCCTGATCCGTGGCCTTGCTCTTGAGTTCCTCCGCGATTTTCACGACAACCGGATCAGCCTCGATGGCAGCGATCGTGGTCATGATCTGGCCGAGTGAGATGGACAGTTCCATTGGGGCAATGGCTTTGCCCGGGTTCTCCTTCGACGTGTCGATTATTTTTTTGCAGTGGGTCACCGCGTCACGACCGATGGCTAAAAAGAGGTTCTGGTTGCCGGTCCCGATCGCAACTTCCAACTCGTCGCCGAACAAGACTTTAGCTTTCTTGGCATCCTCATCATCGCTCGGAATGGGGATCTGCATGGTATGGAAGCTAAGACCACCGTGGTTATCGGCATCCCATTGGATGCCTGGGAAGTCCGGTTCGTCTTCCGCGAGTGCTTCTAGTTTTTTGAGTCCGGCGGTGACCTTTTCCGGGGCCGTGCAGAGGCCGCCGGCGACGAGTGTCATCGCATCGGGAGCCAGAAGCAGGACAGCACCACCGTCCACCTTGCCATGCTTAATCGTATCCACAAAGGCATCGTAAATATCGCCGACCGCGCTTTTGACAACTTCCTCGGCCTTTTCGTCCGGAAGATCGGCCTCATTCTCAATCTGGTTCATGAGTTGCGTGCGTAGCCCGGAGAGGACTTCCATGGCCTGATCGATTTCCTCTTTGGCCATGCTGCTGGAGAACGAAAGCATGGCGGCCGCGTCGGGTTGATAGAAGCCGGCGAAGTCCGTCTTGGCCTCGGCATACGCCGCCGTTTGTTGGGCAAGTTTCGAGCCAGGAACGGCGGTGAAGATGAAGTCAAAATACGTTTTGACCTCCGCGCTATCCAGGGACCAGCCGATGGTCAATTCATCCATTTCCTGCAGGGCTTGCTCGAATCCATCGATCTGTTTTAAGGTGATTGATTTTCGGAGTTCATATTGTGCATCGGACTCATTCTCTTCGCGTGCTAGCCCCGACTCAATGCCTTCCTTCAGGCCGTTGATCGCTTTGGCCCTCAGATCGGCCGGAATATTCTGAACGTAGATTCGAGCTCCGATATCATACGTGTCGGCCAACGAAGAGATGAGTTTGCCTGGATCCGCCGGGGCCGTGGCAAGTTGTTCGGGTTTCTGGGCGACGAGGATCCAGCCGTTCTGGGCTTTTGCAAAGACTGTCTGGCCCTGCACGGTAACTTCCATGACACCGTCGTCACCCTCCTGGATTGGAATTTCGAGCGTTTTGAGGAGCTGGAGGATTTGATCCGTGTTGGTCACGGGGACCATGGCCAACACCCCTAAATCCTCGCCCTCGGCAAAGACAGCGATTCCAACGGGTTTGCTTTTGTCCAAGGATTGAGCGACCATGAAAGACATCATGGCAAATTGCTTTGACACCTCGGGCTTGTCGATCAGCTGGGCAACGAAATTGACATCTTTGGCAATCTCTTCAAAGCTGGAGACCGTGATCAGGGCGACCTGGTCCGAGGATTGGGCTTTGGCGGCGATTGGACTTACGGCTGCCGCGAGGCTTATCGCGAGGATGGCCGCCATGGAAAGCTGATACTTCGAGGATGTTTTCACAATAA
>JAFGFZ010000207.1 GCA_016930815.1 Pirellulales bacterium
GTCATCATGGCGACGATTGCGGGCATGGGGTATGGGATCATGTTCCCTGATAATCCGGTAATCCAATCCCACCATAATACTGACGCCATAACATCATCCATTGCGAATTGAGGTGCCCATAACGCAATGCGATGACAAAAGATCGATTCACTGAAAACATGTATCTTCAGAAAGGATAAAGAACCATGAGCGATCCCAACAAACTAGTTCAGATTTTGGGGCCTGGATGTGCGAAGTGCGCCAAGTTGGCGGAGAACGCCAGGAAGGCCGTTGCCGAATTAGACATATCCGCCCAGGTTGAGAAGATTAGCGATATCAACGTTATCACCGGTTTCGGTGTCATGTTGACACCCACTTTGGTCATCGACGGCGAAGTCAAGGCCGTCGGCAAGGTTCCATCCACAGAAGAGATCAAGAAGTTTCTGATTTAATTGGGCTTGGATCAAAGGAGGATTGGCATGGAATACGTTCAAGACGAAATCGAGCAAATACTCGCGGAGATAACTCGATGATTACCTATGCGATCTATGGGGGGGCGGCCTTTTATTTGGGTCTGCTCACGTCCATAAGCCCCTGCCCGCTGGCGACCAACATCGCGGCCATTTCCTATATCGGCCGCAAGATGGGCGATTCCCGTTGGGTAATCGCTGCTGGATTCCTCTACACGCTCGGCCGGTGCCTGCTCTACTTGGGTCTGGCTCTGCTCCTGGCCCTCACGGCCATGTCGATCCCAGCCGTCTCCTTGTTTCTCCAACAATACATGCACCTGGTGCTCGCCCCCATCTTCCTGCTGTTGGGGATGTTCCTCGTCGGACTTGTCACCTTTGGTGGGGGTGGCGCGATGATGAGCGAAGGGATGCAGAAGCGAGTTGACTCTTTGGGAATTTGGGGCGCGCTCTTGTTAGGAATACTTTTTGCAGTCGCTTTCTGCCCGACATCGGCCGCATGGTTCTTTGGCCTGATCGCCCTCATTCTGGGCAGCGATGCCGGCGCAATCACCGCCATTCTTGCCAAGGTTGGCATTCGCCTCCCGGAGGCATCCCTGCCTGGATCCACCGTGGTCCTGCCCGTCATTTATGGCATCGGTACGGCCGTGCCCGTGCTGCTCGTGACCTTCCTGCTGGCCTTCAGCGCCAAGTCGATCGGAAAGACGTACAACATGCTTTCGAAAATCGAATGGTGGGCGCGGCAGACAACCGGCTGGGTGTTCGTGCTAGCCGGAGTCTGGTTCTCACTGAAGTACGCTTTCGAGGTCTTGTGAAGAAACCGATGTTTTTAGAAGGCCCAATGATGACTCATAACACGCCTGCGTATTCAAGGGCTAGGATGCTTGCGATTCTTGTTGCCTACCTTTTGGCAGCATGCGGCCAAGAAAAAACTCTATCGAATGAAGCCGAACCATCGGTTCCCCACAAGCAATCATCACCATTCGGAGTCTGTCCGCCGTTCTATTTACGTGACGAATCAGGAAACGTGATCAATCCTGTCGTCGGCACGAACACCGACCAACCATATTCGCCAAAGCAAACGTGCGGTGCGTGCCATGACTACGAGAAGATCACGAAGGGTTTTCATTTCACTCAGGGCATGGGCGAGGAGCCTACAGCAGAACAGGCTGCCCGCTGCTTGTGGGTGTCGATGCCAGGCAACTTTGGAGGCAACTGGTGCTCGCCCGCGCCACTCTACTCCTATCTTTCGCCCAAGCATAATGATACTGCAATAACGATGGATATGACCCCGTTCACGTTCATTACTAAGGGATGTGGTAGCTGCCATCCGGGTGGTGGACCGGTTGAATTCGACCGTGATGGCAAGCGATACGATCATTGGATGTCAGATCCGCAAAGTGGTTTTTCGCCCGGAGCGGATAACAACCTTGATGGCGACTACCACCAGGCCCACTGGTCCAGCACGGGTGTTTTGGAAGCTGACTGCCTGCTTTGTCACATGCCCAATTACGATCTCACCCAGCGCAATAAGCAACTGAGCGCGTGGAATTTTCGTTGGGCGGCGACCGTTGGTTCCAAGTTCGCGACCGTTAAGGGTTCGATCAAATCGGAAAAGCCTGTTGAGGTGATATACCATAAGAAACTTTTCAATCCCGACGGGACGATTGAGCCGCAGATCGTCCGCGAACCCCGTAATGAGGCATGTTTGGGCTGCCATGCCCAGCCGGGTTGGAAAAAGCGCGGGGCCAATTTCTCAACTCGCACGGACGTGCATTTGCGGGCCGGGCTGAAGTGCGTTGATTGCCATCCAGCGGGCAGTTCGGCCACCGATCCGCGTATCGCCGGCAAGGAAGAGCATCAATTCGGCAAGGGGGACGATCCGGGTGGATTGGTCCGCAACGATCTCGATGACACCGTGGTCAACTGCACCGATTGCCACAATACCGGCCGGATGGGCGCGCCTGTGGCCAAGCACCTCTGGCTCCCCCCGTTGCACCTGGATGCCATTGCCTGCCAAACCTGCCACATCCCGGAGAGACTGGTCATGCCGATTGAAGTGCAGACCAGCGATGTGTTCAACACGGCCCCCAAAATCCCATCCCCTGGCAAGAGGCTCTGGACGTTTTACGGGCCGAATGGACAATTCCGCAACCACTATGGCTACTTGGAAATGATGGGCTACGACGATAAGCCAACGGAATCGTTCCGCCCGAAGCTCGTTCGGTACAAGGGCAAAATCTATCCCGCGAACCGGATTCACAGCGCGTGGCCTGGAATCCAGCTGGATGACGAAACGGCGTTCATGCAACCAAAAATGAGCACCTTATACAAGATGTGGACCGCGCACCAGACCGACGCCACGAAGTATTCGAAACTATCCAAGATCACTGACGATAACGGGGACTCCGTGCCTGAAGTCAATCGCCCAGAAGAAATCGATGCACTGATTCAATCGGTTGCTCAAGTGCTGGCGGATACGGACTACCCCATGGCAGGCAAACGTGTGGTCTGGGTGATGGACGACCGAGTGTACATTTCCGGTACGGAGTTTCGCACTTTGGATATGCATCCGTGGGAAGCCTCAACGTACGCGAACGTGCATAAGTACAACCACGACGTACTGCCAGCTAATGCGGCCTTAGGAGTCAACGGCTGCACGGATTGCCACCATCCCAAATCGAATTTTTTCTTTGCCAGTCATGTGAAGTACCTTTTCGACGAGAATGCCCAGCCAGTCATGCAACCGCAATATCATTTCCTAGAACTTTCACTGCCTGCAGTGAAAATAGGTGCGTGGCGCGAAGTCTATTTGAAGCCCATCATCTATGGACTGATCGTCGTTCTGTGTCTGGCAATCATAGCCGCGGCAGGTGGCGTGGCACTCAGGTGGGTGTTTGCGCCACGACCGGTTCCGGCCACGCTAAGACCACTGCCTTTAGTCGTTGCTATACTTACCGGTGCCGGTGCCGTGATGCTATTCTGGCGGCCGCAACTCATAGAATACATGCTGCCCACGAGATTCTGGCTCGACAGCAACCATTTTCTGATTGCTGTTGCTATCTTGATCGTAGGACTCGTCGCCTTACTATGGGAACTGAAAAGCCGGGTATCGCAAATCCATTCCAAAGGGTCGTGGTTGAAATCGCTGATAGGTGGTCAGTTGGCGATCTCACTGTTCCTGGCCTGCATTACGGGGATGTTGATATTTCTTAAGATCCCAGGGCTTGATTCAGTGACCCGTTACGCCTACACCATTTTCGATCTGGCTCTTGCCTTGGTGGTCTTTGGGGCAATTATTGTCATGCTGCGCTACGCGATAAGAATGGCCATCGTGCCGTCACCACCGCTCATAACCGGACAACTAA